>DNSH01000005.1:5687-13428 GCA_003499715.1 Candidatus Mesolinea sp.
GTTTCCAGAAGGTTAAAGTTCTCAATTAATTCAGCTTCGAGCTCTGCAACCGTTTTCATCGTTTACCTTTTTAACATTTTCAATACGCGGTGAATACCCTGCACCAACGCATCGATATCCTCCCGCGTATTATACAAGGCTAAGGATGCCCGCACGGTTCCGGATATATGCAGTGCGTCCATGATGGGCTGAGTGCAGTGCTGCCCGGTGCGCACGGCAATGCCATAATTATCAAGCAGGATGCCCATATCATAGTGTTGGATGCCTTCCACATTGAAAGGCAATATACTCGAACGCTTGCGCGGATTACCATAAAGCGTCAGCCCCGGGATAGCCCGCAGCTGCTCCATGCCGTAGACAAGCAGTTCTTCCTCATAGGCTTGCAGCTCAAAGGGTTCAAATTGGCTCAGGTAATCCACCGCAGCGCCTAGCCCGATGGCGTCGGCCACATTCGGGGTGCCGGCTTCGAACTTATAGGGCAGCGCAGCAAAGGTGATCAGCTGGCTGGTCACCTGATCGATCATTTCCCCACCCGACTGATAGGGCGGCATTTGCTCTAACCACTTTTCCTTGCCGTATAGTACGCCAATGCCCATCGGAGCGTACATCTTATGCCCGGAAAAGGCATAAAAATCGGCGTCCAACGCTTGCACGTCGTGCTCGGGCAGGTGCTGTACGGCTTGGGCTGCGTCCACCAGCACCGGAACGCCCACTGCGTGCACCATTGGAATGATTTTATCCAACGGGTTGACCGTGCCCAAAGAATTGGAGACCTGATTGAGTGCCACTAAGCGCGTTTTTTCGTTGAGCATTGCCTTGAGCGCTTCCAAATCCAGCTCGCCATTGGCATCGAAAGGCACCACACGGAAGTGTGCGCCTTTGCGCTGGCAGAGTTGATACCATGGCACATAATTGCTATGGTGCTCAAGTTCTGTGACGATAATTTCATCGCCGGCATGTACGAAGGCTTCGCCAAAGGAAAAAGCTACCAAGTTGATCGACTCGGTGGTGCCGCGTGTGAAGATGACCTCATAGGGATTGGCGGCGTTGATATAGCGCGCCACTTTGCTGCGTGCTTCTTCAAAAGCATCCGTGGCACGCGCAGCCAAGGTATGATTGCCGCGATGAACATTGCTGTTGAGGTTGGAATAGTAGGATTGCAAGGCATCTAAGACAACCTGTGGTTTTTGCGTGGTGGCGGCGTTATCCAAATAGACGAGAGGATGATCGTTCACGGTCGTGAAGAGCAGGGGGAAATCAGCGCGTGCGGATGAGATTGATTTTGACATAAAGTCCTTTCATATTCGCCTTGACCATTTTACCAGAAGTAGGCCCACCGAAGGCGCTCTGCATTCACATTGGTTGAGATAAAAAAGTATAATTAAAATATCATGCTTTTATTCTAGTTATGTATATGGCATAATAGCGGCGTATTGTGATTCCGTATAATTAATAGTTGTGCGGCCAATCGTCACAACGAAGAACACAGGCAGCAAGAAAGGAGTTGTCCGATGAAACAGAATAGATCACTAAAGGCGGAACTGTTTCCTAAGGTTTGGCAACGAATACGGTTATTGCTTCTGGGGATATTGCTAGCCATTTCCATCGTTCAACCAATTCCATCGACTGCCTCTCCATCCTTGCAAGACGACAATCACATAGTTCTTCCGTCCAACGGTCAAATAACCGTAAACATCATAGGCACGGGTGGGCCGGGTGGACCAACGACGTGCGAAGGGGATTTCGGGCTATACTATCCCCAACAGATATTGATCTATCCAGAATATCTCTACAATGCGGGGGTCCTATTCCCTATACCTGGTTACTTCTCACAGGGAACAGAACTCGTATTCTATATTGAACCGCGCGGTCTCTGCAACGGTGGCCCATACCTCTCAACCGATCCCAATCGTGCCATCATCACTCACTCCGATCTTAATACGTGGATTATAGGATGGGAAGATTGGACTGATGCAGACTTCAACGATTTAATCGTCCAAGTTGATTTCCAATCAGCGACTGTTCCCTTCCTTGACCTACCTTTTGATTACACTGGCTCTACTTTTGTTAATGAGTCCAAAGATACTGAGCAAGGAGGTAAAGTCAATGCGTACTTTGACCATCAGTATCCTACTTATTCCGGTTCTCCGAATGCAAGCTTCCCCAACACGGTCAACTTCTATGGCTATGATAGCAGCCAAACCAATCCCCCACCGCCATATAACGTTGCATATAACGGGCACAATGGCATTGACTACTTCTTCGGTAACTTCATTGGAACACCTGTCTTAGCGGCAGCATAAGGCAACGTAACCTTTGCAGGTCAGATTTCTGGATACTGCTGGCTTACGGGACGAGTAGAGACAGCAAACGTCATCGAGGTACAACATGACAATGGCTATGTAACGGAGTACTGGCACTTGTCGTCCTTTGCACCAGATCTGTCTCCAGGTACCAGAGTATCTCGTGATCCATCTCATCCTATTGGTTATTCGGGAAACACTGGCTGCTCGTCTGGGCCACATTTGCATTTTCTTGTCCGCAACTCTTCGGGATTTGTCGTTGACCCCTACGATTGGATGCCGCTTCCAGATGCCGCGTGGTATGGTCAAACAGATCCGTGGCAGCAGTACAACGCCGATAATGGTAGTGCAGATGCCACGAGCCATTACTTATGGATTCACCAACTAGCAACTGCAACCTTATTATCTAGTTCGGCGACAACGGTTATTACTTCGACCTCGGGTAGTGCAGTTGCTACTTTCCCCGTCGGAGCCTATGATGCGGCACTACGCGTGCAAATGGTAGAAGGTCTTCAGTCAGCCCGTATTTCAGGTTATAGAAGTTTGTACTCGTTCTCTTTGTTTGGTTACACTACCAACGATACACCTGTGACGGCATTGGAGGGCGAGATAACACTCGATGTTTATGTGCCGACAGGTGGAATAAGCGCATTGTTTGTAAACAGCACAGTAACCCCAACGCTTCAAGTTTGGGATGCTCAAAGTTCTACTTGGCAGGAATTGCCTACAACTTGGGATTCTGCCACTAACAGTGCTCTGGCTACCAGTTCTCAAATAGGCACGTTTGCTCTTACAATCCCTGAGTATCGAATCTATCTGCCCTTTGTGGGGAGAAACATACCATAGTCAAAATAAGGGCGCGCATTCCAACAGGTTATAGCCGACGCCACCGCTTGAGGCCTAAATAACGTGGTTTCACCTACGGAGGTGGCCGCTTTTCAGGCACGCCTTGCCAGCAAAGGCGTGTAGTCGTGGTTGAACCTTACCGTTCGTAAACGTTAATGAGTTAAAACCCTCAATTTGGTCACTTCGGTTTGAGTTACAAGCACCTTGGGAACCACTGCTGGAAACAGGATAAATAAATCTGCAGATACTGAAACCCGTACGGTATTGTCTCCCCCACTGACCAGATTCCCCGTAACAAATGCATGAACCCCTTTAGCAGATAAGCTGGCTGTATTTGAAGTCACATATAATTTAGCTTTCCCCCAGGTTCTTAAAATGTGGATGAGATTTCCGGTATCTTGAAAAACTTACTGACTGATCTCAGCGGAAGCTGCAACCACACCGACGGCATAAAAACCCCCTAGTTCAATGGCTAATGCCAGGGTAATTTTTGCGTTTCTTAATAATGGTCTATCGCATTACGATAAAAGAATAGGGGGTCCGCGGTGCTGCGATGAACTCCAGCAG
Organism: Candidatus Mesolinea sp.; assembly: GCA_003499715.1. Taxonomy (GTDB): domain Bacteria; phylum Chloroflexota; class Anaerolineae; order Anaerolineales; family Anaerolineaceae; genus Mesolinea. The sequence goes on from DNSH01000005.1 coordinate 9,404, forward strand.
GTGTTGTTGCACAAAAAGTGCTTAGTGGCTGGGGTTCGATAGAATTAGGGAAAAATCATGCCCACTTCCTTTCTACATATAGGTTAGCTAAGTTATAGGCTTTTAGAAGACAAAAAACTGAGGGTCTTTCCTCAGACAGTTTTTATCAAATTGAGAATTGCCAGCATAATTCCGTTAGCATTGTACATAAATTTGTGAAAAGCAGGTGGTTTGTGCGTTACAATTGTTAACAAATAGGATAAAGCATAAATATTTTAGATTAGTGGTCTGTTCTTTTTGCCTTTTGGATTGGAGGATACGTGGCAGAAAAAATCTTAGTTGTTGACGATGAAATCTCCCTGCAGGAAACTTTAGCTTATAACCTTAGCAAGGAAGGTTATACCGTCGAGGTTGCCGGAGATGGCAATCGGGCTTTGGAATTAGCACGCAGCTCCAAGCCGGACTTAGTCATCCTGGATGTGATGCTCCCCGGCCTCGATGGCTTTGAGGTCTGTCGCATCCTGCGGCAAGAGGCTAACATCCCGGTGTTGATGCTCACCGCGCGGGATGATGAAATTGATCGCGTGGTCGGCTTGGAAGTAGGTGCGGATGATTACCTGGTCAAACCTTTCAGCATGCGTGAGTTAAATGCGCGCATCAAAGCGTTGCTGCGGCGTGTGCGTCTGATCCGCGAGGAAGTGGAATCGAGCGCACAAGAAAGCGCCCAACCTAAACTGCTCACTTTTAATGACCTGGTGATTGACATGACCCGCCGCGAAGTGCGGCTGGGCAATGATGTCTTGCAGCTTAAACCCAAAGAATACGAACTGCTGCTGTATATGGGGCAGCACAAGGGTCAGGTGCTGACCCGTGAAGTGATCCTCGAGCACGTTTGGGGTTGGGATTTTGTGGGTGATTCCCGCACGGTGGATGTGCACATCCGTTGGCTGCGCGAGAAAATCGAACAGAACCCAGAAAGCCCGCAGCGCATCATAACTGTAAGAGGTGCTGGCTATCGCTTTGAAGGATAGAGCACGATGAAGTTCCGCTTCGATTGGAAAGCTGACCTGCCGTATGTGCTTGTTCTGCTCCTCAGCTTAGTTTTTCTTCTATTTTTTATCCCCTATCAAGTCCAGCAAGCTTATCAAGCTTCAGCCCAGAGCGGCTTGCCCGTGGACCTGACATGGGTTTATCTCTCTATCGTTGTTGCTGGGCTGCTGATCATTGCTATTTTTATCATCTCGCGCTGGCGTTATGCCGAAAGGATTGCCGCGGCGCTCAAGCAGCTCACCCGTGCCACCCGCCAATTAGGCGAAGGCCGCTATGAAGGCGTCGAGGTGCCCAGCCGTCTGGAAAAGGTGCCCGAGATGCAGGAGCTCAGTCAAGCTTTAGAGGAAACTGCAAATCAAATCAACGAACAAATATCCGCACTTTCAAAAGAGCGTGCCATGCTCTCCACTGTGCTGTCGCAGATGACGGATGGTGTCTTGATTGCCGATTCCGAAGGGCATGTGCAGCTGCTGAATGCTGCCGCAGAACGTCTGTTTAAAATCAAGGAGCAAAAAGCTCTGGGTCGTTCCGTCGTGGAGGTCATGCGGCATCATGCATTAATTGATTTGTGGTCAAAAACCCGCGATGGAGAGCCGGCGACCATTACATTAGAAATGGGTGCTGAGCATAAATTCTTGCAGGTGGTGGGTATCCCGCTAAAAAAGGAATTGCCCGGTCGTTCGATGCTGCTTTTCCAGGACCTGACGCAGGTGCATCACCTGGAAACTGTACGTAAAGACTTTATCTCCAATATCTCTCATGAGCTGCGCACCCCAATGGCAAGCCTTAAAGCAATCAGTGAAACCTTATTGGATGGCGCTTTAGAAGATCCGCCAGCCGCACGCCGCTTCGTCGTGCGCATGGATACCGAGGTAGATAACCTAACATTGCTGGTGAATGAACTTTTGGAGCTTTCGCGCATCGAGAGCGGGCGGACCAATTTTGAATTTCAACGCGTCACGCCTCTCCAACTCCTCTCCAAACCCTACGAGCGCATGTCTCTCCAAGCTGAGCGTGTCGGTCTCAGCCTGAGCTTAGATTGCCCACCTGATCTGCCAGCAGTCTTCGCTGATCCAGACCGTATTTCTCAGGTGGTTATCAACCTGCTGCACAATGCCATCAAATTCACCCCACCCGGCGGGCATATCCAGGTAAGCGCCTGGACACACGAAAACAGTGTCGTTTTCATGGTGCGCGATAATGGTGTAGGCATTGCCCAGAAAGATCTTACGCGTATCTTTGAGCGCTTTTATAAAGCTGACCGTGCGCGCACAGGCGGAGGGACTGGGTTGGGCTTGTCTATCTCCAAACACATGGTGGAAGCACACGGCGGAAAAATCTGGGCTGAAAGTGAGGAAGGGAATGGCAGCAGTTTCTTTTTCACTATCCCGATCGCATCAAAATGATTGCGCTTAAACAGATCTTTACGCCGCTTCACAAAGGTTTAACCAACGTGAACCAGTGATTTAATCCGAATGTGATATAGTCAAATGAAGCGGATCGGACTTTCACTACTCTGTTTGCTTTTACACAGAGACCAAAACGCGCGGATTCAGGCTCTGGACGATTATGCACGGTAGTGATATTATCTATCCAATCCAAAGGAACCAACATGCCGCGTTTGGCACTCGATCGTGAAATTAGGCAAATCCAAGATGAAATCCTGCTCTTAGGCAGTTTAGTAGAGCAGGCAATTCTCAATGCCGTAGAAGCACTCAAAACGCGCGACGTTCAGGCTGCGGAGGCGGTGATCCGTGATGACCGCTACATCAACGATAAACGTTTCGCCATCGAAAACCGCATCTTGATCCTCTTCGCAACCCAATCTCCCATGGCACATGACTTGCGCTTATTGGCTGCTGATCTGGAAGTTATCACCGAGTTGGAACGCATTGGCGACTATGCCAAGGGAATTGCCAAAGTGGCAATCCAAGTTGCCAATGACGAAATTCCCATCCCAATCCGAGAGATTACCATGATGGCAGATATGGCTGTCTCGATGCTGCACCGCGCCTTAGGGGCATTCATCGCTGAAGATGTTAGCGTAGCCCGTAGCCTGCCCGAAGAAGATGAGAAGGTGGATGAGCTCTATAATCTCCTCTACCGCAAAATTGTGCAAAATATGATCGCAAACCCGGAAGTGATCGACCTGTCGAATCAGGTTTTCTGGGTAATCCACAACCTCGAGCGCACCGCGGACCGTGTGACCAACATTTGTGAGCGCATTCTCTTTATTGCCACCGGCGAACTCGTTGAGATGGATACTACGGACGACGAATTAGAAGAGGGCTAAGGCTTAGTCGATTCGCCCTAAACACGCCTATAAGCGCGATTTCCTCAATTTTCAATTACAAATATACAATTATGAGTCGCATTTTGATGGCGATTCCTTTATAATAACCACAGAGTGATATTTATAAGAGAAAAATTTCCCTTTACGCTCACCCGTTTGCAATCGTGAACGCATCGTCGATAAGTGAGGAACTTGTGTTAAAAGAAAATACAACCAAAGGCAAACTGATCGTCGTCGAAGGCATTGACGGCTCAGGCAAGTCGACGCAAATAGACCTGCTCTACAAGTGGCTGCAATCGCAAGGGTATTCGGTCTTCTTCAGCGAATGGAATAGCTCTCCCTTAGTCAAGACAACCACCAAAGCCGCTAAGAAAGAGAAATCCTTCACCCCTACCACCTTTAGTATCCTGCATTGCACGGATTTTGCCGATCGCTGGGAAAACAGCATCTACCCCCTGCTCAAAGCCGGAGCAATTGTGTTGGCGGACCGTTATGTTTATACGGCATTTGCGCGTGACGTAGCGCGTGGGGTTGATCCAGAATGGGTGCGCAATATGTACTCCTTCGCCATCAAGCCTGATGTGGCTTTTTACTTCCGTGTGCCATTAGATATAGCCGTTGAACGCATTACCGCTGCCAGGGCTAAGCTCAAGTATTACGAAGCTGGTATGGACCTGAACCTCTCGGAAAATATAAACGAGAG
>DNSH01000002.1:0-2303 GCA_003499715.1 Candidatus Mesolinea sp.
TGGCAAGGGTAAATCTTGAGCTCGTCGGGTTGAATGCTGCCTTCGACCCAAAGCTTAGCAAAATCGGCGCGGTCGCTCTCGAGAGTTGCACCAAGCAGGTTGGGCATCCAATGCGCAACCACCTTAAAGCCCGCTGCGCGCAATAAATCGACCGCCTGCCGAGCTTGCTCGCTCGTGTGACCGCGTTTGTTTCGTTTTAAGATGTCATCATCAAGGCTTTGGATCCCGATTTGGAATTTGGTTACGCCCAATTTGCGGTTAAAAATCAGCTCTTGCCGGCTGATCAAGTCCGGCCGCGTTTCCACTACCAAGCCCACGTTACGGTGTGCACCGATTTCATTTCGTTTTTGTACATCTTCCAAACGGATCTCACCTTGGTCATCTAATGGATTTTCCGCATTGAGGGCTTCGAAGCAACGGCGGATAAACCATTCGCGGTAACTGCGCGGATACGCAGTCCAACTGCCACCGAGGATAAGCAGCTCGACCTTATCGGTGGGGTGTCCAACCTCATGCAGCGCCTTCAGGCGCGAAGCTACCTGGCGGTAAGGGTCAAATTCATTTTCCACCCCACGCCGCGCTCCAGGTTCATCTGAAAGATAAGACTGCGGCATATTGCTCTCGGTGGGACAAAAGATGCACTCCCCTGGGCAGGGGTTCGGCTTAGTCAAGACGGTAATTGTGGTGACGCCCGAAAGTGTGCGGATGGGTTTCATGCGAATCGCGGCCAAGATTTGCGGATCCTCCTCCCACTCACCGCTCTCGACCAGCTCCCGATAAGCCGCCACTAAGGTGTGTTTGGCTAAAAAGCCGGCGCCATTCGGCAGAGGGTGCTTCCGTAATGCTTTGCGCAGCTCCATGCCCAGCCTCAGGTCTTCAAGAGCTGCTTTTGCCAGGGAAAGTTCCTCTGGGCTATTCATACGTTTTTCTTTCCATGCTTTCGCATTAACCATAAAAGTATTTTACCTGCTTCTCTGAGGCAAACACTTGCTTGCCGAAGCTGATATACTCAGTTTATGGATAGCCAAACACAAGAAAGGCTCTTGGAAATCAATCGCGAATTTTACGCACAAAACGCCAGCTCGTTTTCTAAAACCCGCCGTAATGTTCAACCAGGCGTGCGCCAATTAATCCCGTCCATCCCCCATAATGCGAAGGTGCTAGACATAGGCTGCGGGAATGGCAATTTTGCTTTAGCCTTGGCTCATGCCGGCTTTGAGGGTTCTTACTTCGGGATTGACGGATCCCTTGCATTTATTCAAGAAGCACAGCAGGCTGTTGCTCTATTGAAAACCACAGCCGAGTTTCACTTTCATACAGCTGAGCTGTCCTCACCGCATTGGGCAGATGCGTTCCAGCCCGGTTCATTTGACCTTGTTACATGCTTTGCAGTGTTGCAGCATTTACCTGGCAAGGCGCTTCAGCAGTCTATTTTTACGCAAAGTGCGCTGCTTCTGCGCTCTGGAGGTCAGTTGATGCTCTCGGCTTGGCAAGTATTCCAGAGCCCCACGCTAACAGCGCGCATCTTGCCATGGGAAATGGCAGATATCGACCCCAAGCAAGTCGAGCCTGGAGATATCCTGCTCGATTGGCGTGCAGGTCCGGCTAGCGAGCAGCCTGCATGCCGCTACGTCCATGTATTTACTTCAGAGGAATTAATCACACTCGGCGAAGCCGCTGGTCTAAGCCTAAATTCTGAATTCTACTCAGATGGCAAAAATCAACGCCTTGCACTCTACCAGGTATGGGAAAAGCCTTTAGCCCCCTTAGCCTAAAGCCACATCCAGCAGCATCATAATCGCAAAGCCAAGTAAAACTCCAATGGTGGGGATATCAGAATGATCGCTAGAACTCATCTTTGCCTCAGGGATAAGCTCTTCCGCTACAACGTAAATCATTGCGCCGGCTGCAAATGCCAAGGCATAGGGCAGCAGATTTTGCATCGAAAGTGTTGCAGCTGCGCCAATCACCGCGGCAATGGGTTCCACCAAGCCCGAAAGCTGCCCCCAGAAAAACGCCCTACCTTTGGAGATACCCTCGCCGCGTAAGGGCATCGAAACTGCCATGCCTTCAGGGAAGTTTTGAATGCCGATACCCAATGCAAGCGCAATCGCGGAGGTTAGCGAAGCGCCGCTCAAGCCCGCATTGGCTGCTCCAAATGCCACACCGACAGCCAAACCTTCGGGGATGTTGTGCAGGGTGATTGCAAAAACGAGCAGGATATTGCGCTGCCAGCTCGTGCGCAAGCCCTCGGGTTGGTCATCCCCAATGTGCAGATGGGGCAAGAGCTTATCCACTGCCCA
>DNSH01000002.1:2438-4007 GCA_003499715.1 Candidatus Mesolinea sp.
CCTAGCAAGAACCCCCCTACCGCTGGCAGCCAAATTGGCCCAGGGAGATCAACAGAAAGTTCAATCGATGGCGCTAAGAGCGAGAAATAACTCGCTGCGATCATGACTCCAGCCGCAAAGCCCATCATGCCATTCAGTACGCGCCTATCTAACTCCTTACCCAAGAAAACGCCCAAAGCGCCTAAGGCAGTCATCAAATAAGTAAAGCCTGTGCCCCAGAGTGCTTGTATAATCGGGGGAAAATTTTCCAGAAAACTAACCATAATTTCACCTGTGAAATGTTATGATAATTACGCAGAGAATTCTACCAAATGAATGCTAATGATGAGACTTCCAATTTATCCCCAATATCCAAGGAAATGCTTTTGCAGCGTTTATCTGCAGCGCTCTCCGCACGGCAAGTAATGCTTTCTCCAGACCATACACAAGCTTTGCGCTTGTTTAATGGATTTTACGAAGGCTGCCCGGGTTTGGTAGTCGATTTATATGGCAGCACGCTGGTGGTAGCGAATCACGCCCGCCCGCCGGAATCGCTGGAAAATTACTTGGCGATAGTTTTTGACTTTTACCACCTAGCGCTTCCTTGGCTAACAAGCGGTTTGCTAAAACGCCGGCATGCCCCAGACCCCGCACAGCGCCGTGGTATCATCATCTTTGGTGAAGCGCTGACTAGCATTATCACCGAACATGGCGTGCACTATGCCCTCGATCTCACCCTCAATCAGGATAGCAGCTTTTATTTGGACACGCGCAATCTGCGCAAGTACCTGATCGAAAACATGGCAGGAAAAAGCGTGCTCAACTGCTTTGCCTACACCGGTGCATTAGGCATCGCTGCTTTGACGGGTGGAGCTCGCAAAGTCATCCAGACCGATCTGAATAAGGCAGCGCTTAAGTTAGCACAACAATCCAGCCAGCTTAATACTTGCCCTGGCTATATGGAAACGCTCCCAATGGACTTCTTCAAGGTGGTAGCGAATTTTAAGCAGCACAAAGTGCTGTTTGACTGCGTTATCCTGGACCCACCGCTATATTCCAGCACACCCCAGGGGACAGTTGACTTGCTGCACAACTGGCTAAGGCTGATTAATAAAGTACGCCCATTGGTTGCTCACGAAGGCAAGCTGATTGCGACCAATAATGCTCTCTTCCTCCCTGGGAGCGCAGTAATGCAAACTTTGGACACGCTGCAAACCACTGGCTTTGTACAGCTCGAGCAGCTCATTCCAGTACCAGAAGACCTTACTGGATTCCCACAGACGGTTTACGACCAGCAACCTGTAGACCCCCGCCCCTTCAACCACCCAACGAAGATAGCCGTGCTGCAAATCACCCGTAAAGACCAAGCTAGAGCTACATACTAACGCATGTGGCGCTTTCCCAAAATAAAACTGCAAACTTTGTATACGCGCTATATACCAGTAACTGGAATTAGCCGTAGTAAAATTTTGAGCTGAATAAAGATGAGAGTTTCCTTAGAATTGTAATGCTACGCCTAATCTGCTTGATAATCATTCCAAAAAGATAAACACAAGATCAGTTTAAGGAGGAATACTTTTAGAGGAGTCC
>DNSH01000023.1:0-2632 GCA_003499715.1 Candidatus Mesolinea sp.
GCTCAGGATGAAATCGAGCGCGCAAAAGAGGCACTTGAAACTGGCAACCGCTTTTTTGCTTTAGATGCTTATCGCATCAGCCGCAACGTGCGCAAGCGCTTCCCTAATGACCCACAAGTGCTCGCTCTCAAGCGCGGGCTCACCCCTACTTATTTCGTAGCTGGCGGGGGGTCAATCATTATCATCATTCTCCTGGGCTTTTTGATTAGCTTCGCAGCGCGCAATATTAGCGCTTCGATTTACGCCCGCAATCTAGCCCGCAATCCGACTGTTACCTTTACCCCCACAGTAACCCTCACCCCGACGGTTACACCGACCCCAACTCAAACCCTGACACCCACCCCGGATTACTCACCAACGCCTACGCGCACTGCCACGCCTACACCTATCGTTACCGTAGTCACCGTTCGCGATGTCTATGCCCGCAGCGACTGTTACGCCGGCTATAAGTCCAACGGATTTATCCCCCAAGGTACGACGCTTACACTCCTGCCGATGGCAGAACGTCGTTTTGATGAGTTCAACCGCGAATGCGTGCTGGTAGAGTTCCGCGGGAGTGATTTTTCCATTATCGGCTATGTGTTAATGGCAGATGTAACTGTTCAGTAAAAACCAAAAAGTTGTTACACCCGGATTTTTGTTCGCAATGTACAGGAATCCGGGTTTTCTTTTCCTTAGCGATATAATCAGTCATTATTGGGTTCAAATGAACGCGCTGGAACAGTCCTACCAAGAGTCCTTAGACTTTATTTACAGTTTTGTTGACTTCAGCATGAAGCGGCACGTTGATGATGCGCATCATTTCTTCAAGCTCGACCGCATGCATAAGTTTGCTGAGCTGCTGGGTAACCCGCAGGACAATTACCCCAGTATTCACATCACCGGGACTAAAGGGAAGGGTTCGGTAGCCTCACTATGCGCCAGCGCCTTGCAAGCCGCTGGTTACAAGGTGGGCTTATATACGTCACCCCACCTCCAGGAATTTACTGAACGCATCCAAATTAACGGCGAGGAAATCGATAAAGCTGGGCTTGTCGCTTTGGTGGACCGTTTACGCCCACTCACCCAACAGGTGCCAGAAATCACCACTTTTGAACTCACCACAGCTTTAGGCTTTCTTTACTTTGCAGAACAGCAAGTGGATATCGCCGTCATCGAAGTGGGGCTCGGTGGCAGGTTGGATGCTACCAATATCATCACCCCCATGGTTTCGGTGATCACGCCTGTTTCCTATGACCATCGTGCTGTCTTGGGCAATACGCTCACGGAAATCGCTTATGAAAAAGGCGGCATCATCAAGCCTGGTAAGCCAGTCGTGCTCTCCCCTCAGCAACCAGAAGCGGAAAAAGAATTACTGCGCATTGCTGCTGAGCGCGAGGCGCCCATTACCCAAGTTGAGCAAGCCTATACATACACCGAAGTCGCGCACGACCTCGATGGACAAGAGATGATCATCGCCCGCCAGATGACAAATAACGCCAACCCTACCCTCTCATTAGCAGCGGAACCCCTCCATCTCCATTTACCCCTCTTAGGCAAGCACCAAGTACAAAACGCGGCGACTGCTTTTGCAGCTTTGGATATTTTTACGCAACATGGGGTGGCGCTCTCCTCTCAGTCAGTAACCCAAGGGTTTGCGCACGTTTCTTGGCCAGCCAGGTTCGAAATCTTGCGCAAGGAACCGCCGGTGGTCATTGATTCTGCCCATAATGGCGATTCTATGCTCAGGCTGCGCCAGACATTGGATGAGTACTTCCCAGACAGGGCTTTTATACTCATTTTCGGCGCTTCAGCGGATAAAGAGCTCGACGATATGTTCCGGGAAATCTTACCTCGGGTTGAAAGTGTAATTACCACGCAGTCCTTGCACCCCCGTGCTGCTGATCCACAAGAACTCGCCAAGCGCATTGCGCCGTATGGCATTCTAGTACAAGCAATCAACCCCGCCGAAGCTGCTTTATCCAAAGCCTTGGAACTTGCTGGGAGCGATAAGGGGATCATCGTTGCCGGCAGCATTTTTATTGCCGCTGCCATACGTTTTATTTGGAAAGCCATTCCAGAAAAACAAATTTATTAAAGGTTATAATTTCTTCATAACCCGCAAGGTTAAGGAGTTTTATTACAGCGTGAATCAAGATCAGTTTTTTAACCCGTTTAAAGGCAATGCACCTTTCAATTTAACGAAATTTGCCAGCGTTGGCAGCCTTAAAAATGTCCACCCACGAAAACCGAATAAAGAGGGTTACATCATAGGTCCAGCTCTCGATCTCGAAGATATTGTCTTGCTCCCGCAGTCATTAGCTCCCTTAGTGTTAAACAACCTGGAACTACTTCATTTTCTTCAAGAAACTTACGAGCAAAATCAAACCATTTTTGGTCTTTTTACAGACCCAGCCAGCCCCACAGAGGACCCTCTATTTCTTGATATTGCCGTAGAGATGGCAATTGCGAGCATCATCGAATTAGATTCCGACCGTTATAGTGTGCTCTTTCAGGTTCTGCGCCGGGTTGAGTTTGCAGATATCGCCGTAGATGGTGACCAGGTTTACCTAAAAGCACTTCCCATCAAGCATCGCTACCGCCGGACAGAACACTTGACTGCTCTCAAACGGTTGGTCATCGAGCAGTTTGA
>DNSH01000023.1:2806-10407 GCA_003499715.1 Candidatus Mesolinea sp.
GAAGATCCTGGTGATTTAGCAGATTTTATCGTCTCAACCTTAGACCTCCCCTACGCTACTCGGGTTGCTTTTCTAAAAGAAACGAACGGGGTTGAGCGTCTCAACATGCTCTTACGTACCCTGACGAGCGAAATCAACATCCTTAAGTTGGAAGAAGACATCAATAATCAGGTTCAATCTGAACTAGACCGCTCTCAAAGAGAGATCTATATTCGAGAGCAGATTTCTACCCTGCAAAAAGAGCTCAATGATGGCAAACCGGTTGACCCCGCTTGGCAGGAGCTCTCGGAGCGGATTGAAAAGACGCCCCTCTCCCCAGAAGCAAAGGAAGCTGCCACAAAAGAACTGGATCATTTAGCCGGGATTAGCTCCCTCTCCCCGGAGAGCAGCATGATTGAGTCTTACATCGAGTGGCTGTTAGACTTGCCTTGGACGACGGAAACAACCGATAACTTAGATATCAACCACGCCCAGCAGGTTCTTGACCAAAACCATTACGGGCTGAAAAAAGCCAAAGACCGCATCTTGGAATACTTAGCAGTGCGCAGCCTCAAACCTAAGGTCAGCCGGCAGCCAATACTGTGCTTCGTTGGTCCCCCTGGAACCGGTAAAACCTCCTTGGGAAAGTCAATTGCTGAAGCTTTAGAACGCAATTTTGTGCGCGTTTCATTAGGGGGCGTGCACGATGAAGCTGAGATCCGTGGGCATCGGCGCACCTATCTGGGCGCCCTGCCTGGCCGCATCTTGCAAACAATGCGCAAAGCCAAAACCATCAATCCTGTCTTTATGCTCGATGAAATCGACAAACTCAATGCGGATTTTCAAGGCGACCCTTCAGCAGCGCTGCTCGAAGTGCTGGACCCGGAACAAAACTATACCTTCTCGGATCATTACCTCGAGGTGCCTTACGATCTTTCGAAAGTGCTTTTTATTACCACAGCCAATACGGTTGCATCGATTCCGCCGGCTCTCTTAGACCGCATGGAAGTGATCGAATTCCCGGGGTACATCGAAGAGGAAAAAATTGCCATTGCAAATCAATTCCTCATTCCAAAGCAACTGCTCGAAAACGGGCTGGATGAAGAAGCGATTCACTTTACGCCTGAGGCGCTGCACCTTATCATCGAAGGGTACACATACGAAGCAGGGGTGCGCAATTTAGAACGTGAAATTGGGACAGTGCTCCGCAAGATTGCCCGCCTCAAATCTGAGGGGAAACCCCTGCCCAAAGAGATCCTGCCTGAGCAAATTTCAGATTTCCTCGGTCCACAAGAGTTTTACCCCACCGTTGCAGAGCAGGCGGATGAAATTGGAATGGCTACGGCGATTGCTTGGACAGAAAATGGCGGCGAGATTATGCCTATCGAGGTGCTGGTAATCGACGGCAAGGGCAATTTACAGATTACCGGTCAGATTGGCGATATTATGCAAGAATCCGCCCAGGCAGCCCTATCTTATCTCAAATCCAAAGCCAAAATCTTCCAGATACCAGAAGGATTTTTTGAGGATGTGGACCTCCACATTCACGTACCCGAAGGAGCCATCGCCAAAGACGGACCGAGCGCCGGTATTACCATCGCTACAGCGCTCACTTCCGCAGTGCTGGGTGTACCGGTAAAGCATGACGTTGCGATGACCGGTGAAATCACCTTGCGGGGGCGCGTGCTGCCGGTAGGCGGTATTCGCGAGAAAGTCTTAGCCGCGCATCGCGCCGGTATCAAGACGGTTTTACTTCCACGTAAGAATGAAAAAGATCTCGCTGAAATTCCCCCAACTGTCCTCAAAGAATTAAACCTTGTGCCGGTTGATCATATGGATCAAGTTTTAGCACAAGCCTTGGCGGATCAACCCATCAATAAGCAGACAAAACCACCTAGCGGCAAAGCTAAAAGAAAAAGCGCCCCTTCAGTAGAAGAAGCGCCTGAATAAGCCTTAGGTTTGCGCTTTATTTCTCGTCTTCAACAGGTGGGGTGAGTTCCTGGCTTGCCTGCAAGGTTTTTATACCATTGCGAACTTGCGTTAGAATGCGGTTCAACTCACCCTCCAAGTTGGTGAGCGTTTCGATTACGTAACGGTCGGCATCTAACTGCGTCTGGGCAGCTTCCTTGCGCGCCTGGTCTAAAATTTGTTCCGCCTTCGCTTGCGCAGCGGCATAAATATCGCTCTTCTCAATCATTTTCTCACTGCGTTCACGTGCCAAGGCTAATGTGCGGTTAGCTTCTTCCTGAGCCTGAGCTAAGATGCGGTCTTTTTGGGCAATAATTTGCTGCGCTTTTTTAATATCATCGGGAATGGAGATGCGCATCTGATCAATGATATCCATAAAAGAATCCTCATCCACAACTACGCTGCGGCTCAATGGGATGGGTTTGCTATTATTGAATAGCTCTTCTAAACGGTCAACTAAATGGAGGATATCCATGACGGTCTCCTTTTATCGTATATAACACCTAAATAAAGTTTATCATTATTTTTTATTAACCGTGCAGTTTTTATGCCTGAATTTCAATGCCCAAAATTAAAGAAAGCGTTTTTCAATCCTTGAGAGAAGAGGTAGGCACAACGGTCTGGTTATCGCCCAAAGCCCTGAATTTTGCTTTTAACGCTCTCTGCACAAAATCAGGCACCATGCTGGAGACGTCACCATCCAAAGCTGCAATCTCCCGAACTGTTGAGGAGGATAAAAAAGTATGCTGTTCATCGGTAATCAAAGCAATGACGTCAATTTCCGGCTCTAAACGCTTATTAGCTAATGCCATCCTGAATTCGTATTCAAAATCAGAAAAGACGCGCAAACCACGCACGATCGCCTGTGCTCCAACCTTACGGGCAAACGAAACGGTTAATTCACGATAACCCAGAACGCTGACGTTGGGCAAGCCCTCCATAGCTTCTTTCACCAAAGCGATACGTTCTTCCGGTGAAAAGAGCAGCGTTTTAATCGGCTTATCATAAACCGCTACCACCACTTCTGAAAATAACAGCGACGCTCTTCGCACAATATCGATATGCCCAAAATGAATAGGGTCAAACGAACCTGGGAAAATTACTTTAGTCATCTAACTCACCTCTCCACGGCCAGGCAGCTCTGGCCAAAATTGATTGATTGCTGCTTTTAACGGCTGAAATTCGATTGATTCAAGTTCGGGATCAGCCGCATAAACCTGCTCAGCCAAGCTGCGTGCTTTCTGCAGCAGATGAATATCGGCTAAGTTCGCCATGCGCAAATCAGGTAAACCTGCTTGCCGCGTTCCAAGGAAATCTCCAGGTCCGCGCTGACGCAGGTCTTCCTCAGCCAATTCAAAACCATCATTGGTACGGGTCATCGCTGCTAAGCGCTCATTTTCAGCCGAATCTTCCCGCTCCGGAATGAGAATGCAATAGGATTGTGCCTCGCCGCGTCCAACCCTACCGCGGAATTGGTGCAGCTGTGCTAAGCCAAAGCGGTCTGATCCTTCAATGACCATCACGGTGGCGTTGGGCACATCCACTCCCACCTCTACCACCGAAGTAGAGACTAAGATATCATATGCGCCATTGCGAAATGCCAGCATCACCGCATCTTTCTCTGCCGGCTTCATGCGTCCATGCACCAAACCTACTTTTAAGTGCGGGAAAACCTCTTCTTGTAAAGTTTGTTGTTCCTCCACAGCCGCTTTTGTCTCTTCATTTTCCCCTTGCTCGACCAACGGATAGATAATGAAGGCTTGATGTCCCTGCCTAACTTGTTCTTCAATAAGTTCATATACATTGTGGCGTTCAAAAGGATAGGCGATGCGCGTCTCAACGGGGAGCCTGCCGGCGGGCATCTCATCCATCACGCTCACATCCAGGTCTCCAAAGATGGTCAGTTGTAATGAGCGCGGGATTGGGGTGGCAGTCATCACCAATAAATGGGGGTTATTCCCTTTGCTGCGGAGGGCAGCGCGTTGCTCCACACCAAAGCGGTGCTGCTCGTCTACCACGACCATTTGCAAGTTTTGGAAGGTAACCGGCTCTTCGATTAATGCATGCGTTCCAACGAGTAGTTTAACACTGCCGTCTTGCAACCCTTCCAAGATCTCACGCCGCTCCGCTAAGCTGGTATCCCCAGTGAGTAAGCGTACCTGATTGGGTTTGAGAAAAGCTGTCCCTTTTTTGCCTGGCTGCGTGGTGAGCTTGAGAATAGTCTGATAATGTTGTTCGGCTAATATGCTTGTTGGCGCCATCAAGGCAGCTTGGGCACCCCCCTCAATCACGATGGACATCCCTAAAACTGCCACGATGGTTTTACCAGAGCCAACATCGCCCTGCAAAAGACGGTTCATAGGATGTGGGCTGGCTAAGTCTGCGCGGATCTCAGCGATTGCCCTTTGTTGTGCGTTGGTAAGAGCATACGGCAGGTTTTCAATTCGCTCTGTTAACCAGCTATCTTCCACAAGAAAAGGCGTTCCTTCTAAGCCTTGCCATTGACGCTTCTGTTGGATCACACCTAACTGAAGCAAGAAAAGCTCGTCAAAAGCCAATCGATATTGCGCTTGCTTAATCTTTTCCTGAGAGTCAGGAAAGTGAATTTGAATGAGAGCTTCTTGCAGGGGAATAACCCCTGCTTGCTTTTGGAGGGATTCCGGTAGATAGTCTGGCACGTGTTCCGCCCAATAGTGCACAACGTTAAATTGCGTCTTGCGCAGCCAACGCTGTGTGATTTGCGCTGTGAGTGGGTAAATCGGCACAATACGGTTGGTATTAAGTTGCTGCTGATCGATTGGTTCATAATCCGGGTGATAGAGCACCGGTCTTCCACGGTAGTTATCCACCTTCCCCGAAATAGAGATGAATATCCCAGGTTTTAAATAGCGTGTAACGTAGGTTTGATTGAACCACAACAAACGCAGCATGCCAGTCGTATCCGAAACAATCACCTCGGTCATCAAACGACCCCGGTTTGGCCGCAAGACTTGCACATCGATAACTTTGGCAATAATGGTAACTTCTTCCCCATAACGCAGCTGATTGATAGGCTTGAGCTGGGAATAATCTTCGTACCTTCGGGGGAAAAGATACAGTAGATCCCGAATGGTATGCACGCCTAACTTTTCCAGATTTGCAGCTTGCTTTTCGCCAATGCCACGAATAACGCTGACCGGTGCATCCAATCCCACGGATGAAGCTGCCGGTGTGCGGCTGCTGGCAGGCATCCGCCGCTTAGGAGGTTGATCCTGAGAAGCTTTTTCTGATTGTGCTTTGATTTTAAGGTCTACTGACGATGACACCTGCTGCGTAGCTACCTCTGCTGGCAGTTTTTCGATCCCAGAAATCCCTAATAGCTTGCCGACATCCACCAAGGATTGCCGGCGCTGTTTTGCTGTCATCTCTTCGTAGTTTTTGAGTTTTGCGCTCACTTCAGAAATCAGTGTTTCGGATAAGCCAGCCTCACGTGCATCACTAGGTAAGGTTACAGCTAATTTTTGTATCCCGCCAAATACAGCGCGGTTGGTATAGCCTAACTTCGCTTCCAATGTGAAAATCTTGGCATACTTTTCTGCTAAAGCATTCATAAGCGTCATTTTCTGAGTTAATCATACCCGAATTAAGCCTAAGCGAACCATGCCGCCATGATTTATCCCAGCTAAAGCCTTAGAATCAAAAAAGCCAGCTGGTGGGCTGGCTTCTACTATGCGGCACTCTTATTCAATAGCAATAATTAACTGGTAATAAGGTTGCCCGCCTTCGTGCACTTCAATATCAAGATCAGGGTATTTTTCCCGCACTTGATCAACCAGCTGATTAACTTGGTTTGGGGTCATTTCTTCACCATAGAAAAAAGTCAGTCGTTCGAATGCGTCTAAATTGGCTTTTTCTAATAATCCGAAGAGCGCACCTTCAAGTGTATGGTTAGAATAAACTAATTTTCCATCCAGCATCGCGATGACATTGCCTTTTTCCACTTCCACGCCGTCTATGGCAACGTCACGGGTTGCTGTGGTGATCTCGCCAGTGTGCACTTCTTGGATAGCTTCTAACATTGCTTCTTCGTTCTCTTCGAGAGTACCATCCGGAATCAGGCGCAGCATGGCAGCAAAGCCTTGCGGTGCATTACGGGTAGGAATTACGACAATGTTTTTCACACTCACCTTAGCTGCGTTTTGGGCTGCTAAGATGATGTTCTTGTTATTCGGCAAAATGATGATTTTGTCCGTGGGCAAGTTCTCAAATGCTGCCACAATTTCTTTCACGCTGGGGTTCATCGTTTGCCCACCAGTAACGATGGCAGCTACGCCCAAGCTCGCAAATATGCGCGAAATCCCGTCCCCGGGGGAGACAGCTACCACTGCGATTTGACCAGGAGTCACAGGTGCAAGCTTAATAGGTTCCTTCTCATCTTTACGAGATTTAACCTGATCCTGCAAGTTCTCCATTGCGACTTTTTTAATCGTGCCCAAACCTTCAGTGTACTCAATTGGCGCAAATCGCTTTTCCAGTGGAACGTGGATATGCATACGGTAAAGCCCATCGCCTTCACCCACTTGGATACTCGTGCCAATTTCACTGAGCCCGCTATAATAATTTTCTAGAGAAAACTTGTCCGTAGGAGTGAAGTCGATTACCACTTCGTAGTCTTGGCCTTCTTCAATACTCTCCAAAGTGTTTTCTAGAACCATCTCTGAAAGCGGCTTAGCTACAACAGTAGAAACATCTAAAGGCTGCCCTTCGATGAAACGTAACATCCCCTCGAAAATGTAATATAGACCGGTTCCGCCTGAATCGACAACGCAGGCTTGTTTTAGGATTGGCAGCAACTCTGGGGTGCGGCGGACACTCTCGTCACCAGCGCGCACAATTTCTGCCAAAATCTCGTGCAGAGCTGCACCGCGCTTGGCAGCTTCTTCAGCAGCAGACGTCATATCTTTAATCACGGTGAGAATCGTCCCCTCTACAGGGCGCACGACGCCTTTATAAGCCGTGTTACGCGCTTCTTGCATCGCTCGCACAAATAAAGCGCTATCCATTGTGTCATAATGATCGAGGGCACGAGCAAAACCCCGCCATATCTGGGAAAGGATAACTCCGGAGTTCCCCCGTGCACCCATCAGCGCGCCTTGGGCAATGGCATGTGCCATTTCTCCAATGTTTTCACTTTGGCGCATTTCCGCCTCTTTTAGTGCAGCTTGCATCGTCAAGACCATATTCGTGCCTGTGTCACCATCTGGCACCGGGAAAACATTAAGGGAATTGACATAAGGCTGATTTGCGGTTAAGCGTACCAAACCAGCTTCAAAAAGCAACATTAATCCTTTTCCATCCACTGGTGAGTCAACCAGCTTGTGGCGCTCAGCCTCGCTTAGCATAGCGCTTAGCTTTTCATTCATGAGTCCTCTATAATTCAATCAAATTAGTCGGGATTGCTTATGCGCAGTCCGCGAACGTGAACATCCACACGCGTTACTGGGATGCCCATGGTTTTTTCCACATTATATTTAACACTTTCAGCAACTGAATCGGCTACAGTCTTGATGCGCAAACCGTACTCTATGATTATGTTTAATTCGATGGCAATTCCTTCATTATCTGAGGATACCGTGATGCCGTAATTATTGTGACGATTAAAAAATTGTCCTATA
>DNSH01000064.1:0-214 GCA_003499715.1 Candidatus Mesolinea sp.
AGTGAAATCATTGGCAATAAACTACTCATTTTAGCTCCTCAGCGTTGGCAAATCAGCACGCATGCCCAACTATCCTTTGAAAAAGCGTTGAAAGTAAACAATATTGGTTAATACTCTTCACTCTCGTCTTCTTCGTCTTCTTCTTCCTCGTCTTCGACCTCTTCTTCCCACTCCTCAGTTTCATCCTCCGGCGCTAGAGGTTCCCATTCATCCA
>DNSH01000064.1:402-6661 GCA_003499715.1 Candidatus Mesolinea sp.
GGATTCAGTTC
Source organism: Candidatus Mesolinea sp. (assembly GCA_003499715.1). Lineage (GTDB taxonomy): Bacteria > Chloroflexota > Anaerolineae > Anaerolineales > Anaerolineaceae > Mesolinea. The sequence goes on from DNSH01000064.1 coordinate 414, forward strand.
GATTGCAGCAGCGGTGCAATAGCGCTCGTCAAGGAACAAGCAATCTAAATAGTGACAGCGAATTTTTGGCATTCAAATTCTCCTTAAAAAAGCTAAAATCTCGGCTGGCATTTTACCTTAGGTTAAGCCAGCCGTAAAGCACATTCCCAATATTTTATCCTGGTTTGACGCGGATAGCCTCGATTACATTAGGGATATTCTCCAGGCGAGCAAGCAAACGGCTCAATTGGCTGATACCGCCAACCTCAATTTCCAGATTGATGACAACAATATTCTGCCGGCTGTTCATGGAAAGATCAATGAGATGCACCGGTTCACTGGAGATCACATTAGAAATATCAGCCATTAACCCTTGGCGGTCATAAGCCTTAATTTGAAGGGGCACGGGATAAGATTTTTCCTCCATACCCCAATCAACTTTGATCAGTCGCTCTTTATCTTTGACTCGCAAGACATTGGGACAATCAGAACGATGGATGGTAACACCTCTGCCACGCGTGATATAGCCAATGATTTCGTCGCCTGGCATAGGATTACAACAACGTGCCATGCTCGTGGCTAAACCTTTAAGTCCCATCACCGTGACTGTCGCACCTGGCCGAACCTTAGCCGGCGCCGTGGGCATGACTACGATGGTTTCAGGTTCAGGTGCCCGTTGGGTTTCAGCGATGCGGTTCACCAAGCGGCCAACAGGAATATCCCCGCATCCAATCCCAACATATAAATCATCTACAGTTTTTACGTGAAATTCATCTACATATTGATTGAGATCAACCTGCGCAATTCCGAGGCGTTTGAACTCTTTTTCGATGATCATCTTGCCGTGCTCGAGGTTTTGCTCTCGATCCTGTTGTTTAAACCATTGTTTAATCTTGGAGCGTGTACGGGCGGATTTAACTAAACCTAGGTTGGGGTTTAGCCAATCTCGACTGGGTCCTCCTCGATTGGCGGTTAATATCTCGACTTGATCCCCCGTTTTAAGCTGGTAATCCAAGGGGACCAATTTACCATTTACCTTAGCGCCCCTGCAGCGATGTCCTACGTTGGTATGTACCATATAAGCAAAATCTATCGGCGTGGCGCCATAAGGCAGCTCTACAACGTCTCCTTTGGGCGTGATGACATACACATGGTCCTGCAGCACATCGAGTTGCTCTCTCTCCGGGCTTTCAGAACTGTCTTCAATATCCATGCTCCAGGAAAGCAAGCTGCGCAAAATATTGACTTTTTGCTCGTATTCATTAGAAATCGGAGTCTTATTTTCCTTATAACGCCAGTGAGCGGCCACACCATATTCAGCATTGTAGTGCATCTCCCAGGTGCGGATTTGGATCTCTAAGGGTTTCCCGTCTTTGTAAATGACTGTAGTATGCAAGGATTGATAGTTGTTCGGCTTTCTGGCAGCAATATAGTCATCAAATTCGCCAGGGATAGGTTGGAAATGCATGTGAATGATTCCCAAAACTTTATAGCAGGTCTCCACATCATCAACGATGATGCGTACCGCCCGCAAGTCGCGGACGGCTTCGAAGCTTTCGCCTTTATGCAGCATTTTCCGATAAATGGAATAGATATGCTTGGGGCGACCTGTAATCTTTGCCTCGACATCGGATTTGCGTAAGAGCTCTTCCAATTCAGCAATGATTATTTTGATCTCATCCTCTCGCTTCGTTCGACGGGAAGCAAGTTGTTCTGCGATCTTGCTATATTCTTCGGGATTTACGTAACGAAACGCTAAATCTTCAAGCTCCCATTTGATCTGCCAGATACCCAATCGATTTGCTAACGGCGCAAAAATATCCAGCGTTTCCTGTGCGATCCTTTTCTGCCTATCCGGGGGCAAGTCTTTTAGAGTGCGCATGTTGTGCAAGCGATCAGCTAGCTTGACGATAACTACATGAACGTCCTCTCCAATGGCAAGCAGCATTTTGCGGAGCGTCTCAGCGGCTGTATCCGCTTTCCAGGTTGAGCTTGAACCCTCTGTTTCAGAAATAGGGACGCGTTCCTCGGGGTGTTGATCGCCGCGGGAAAGTTGTGGAAGGCTGGTGATCTTCGTAAGGTCTTCAACGTATTTGGCTACTTGATCGCCAAATTGTGTCCGGATTTCATCCAAAGTTACATTGGTGTCGATGAGGATATCATGCAGTAAACCAGCAATTACCAAGTTTGGATGCACTTCCATATCCAGCAAGATATTCGCCACGCCAACACAGTGAGAGACATAGGGCAAACCTGAAGCGCGCGTTTGCCCAGCATAGGCTTTCTCCGCGAGCAGATATGCTTTTTTTATCTGCTCGATGTCGCTTACAGAATAACCCGCAGGAAATTTATGAAAAGCTTTATCGAACTCCATGATTTACAGCAACTCTAGTATGCCACACTTTGCCTAATTTATTTTAACATTTCTTCGCTTGTAAATGCCCGTTGTAAACTTAGGCTTTCGAGGCAAGCTTGTTCCTGTGGATTGGGGTTTCCTTCAATTAAGTGCGTCAACAAGCGCGCCACGCCTGGACCCAACATAAAGCCCTGACCGCACAAACCGGTTGCCAGGAGGTAACCTTCCACTGAATCGACGCTGCCTATGATAGGTAAACCATCTGGCGTCATCGGGTAGGTGCCTCGCCAAGAACGCCTCAGGCGTAAGTTCATCAGCTTTGGCATCAGATCAATCAAACGTTGTGAGCCGGCGGTGAGGAAACCACTGGTATTTTGGTTTAAGAAGCCCATAATTGGCGGGTCTGGTGTAAGGCAGAAAATGATCTTACCTGTAGGATGTTGGTAAAAGTAAAAGTTATTGGATCCAGGCGTCGGGCGGATATCGACAACCATGGCATCGAACATCGGTTGTGTTGGTTCTGTAATTGCCGCTTCGTGGGCTTCTGGCTGCACAGGCAAAGGCACCCCCAACAACGCTGAAATCTCTCCAGCCCAAGAGCCAGCGGCGTTAATAAAATACTTGCAGGTGTATTGCTCGCGATCGGTAATTATTTTGTTGATCCTTCCGTGCACCACGGACACCTGGCATACCTTTTCATTAAAGTGGAAAACTGCTCCAGAAGCTTTAGCGTGCTTATAAAAAGCTGCAGCAGTTTTGAGTGGGGAAGCTGAACCGTCCTCGGGGGAAAATGTGCCACCGCGTAAACCTTTGGGCTGCAAACCAGGGATAAGCTGCAAAATTTGGTCAGCATCTTGCCAATCGATGTTTAACCCAAAGGATTTCTGCACAGCCAGCAAGCTTTTAAGGTTAGCTTCAACGTTTTCATCATATGCGATAAAGCTATATCCGCCTGAGCGCCATTCGATGTCGTCCCCGTATTTCTCTTGCCAAGATGACATGATATTGATGCTATCTGCGCATAGATATATTTTTGAAGGATCGGAATGCGTGGCGCGTACACCGCCGATAGCATGCTTATTGGAAGCTTGGCCGCAGCTGGGCAGCGCTTCGAGGACTAAGACATTCAAACCTGCTTCCGCCAGGTACATAGCGGTGGGGGTGCCAACCGAGCCCGCACCAGCGATAATAACGTCAAAGGTCTGCGTTGAGCTCATCATCGCTCACCTTCTTCATCTTCCAGCTTAATATTGGCTAAGACGGCAAGGGGGACCTCCACGAAAACCGGCCGCACAGGCGGTTCCGTGACCTCCGAGAGGGGGATGCCCTCTGCTTGATAGAGGCGTTTGATGAGACTTAGGCAGGTTTTTCCGCCGCAAGAGCCCATACTAACACGGGTAAGTGCTTTGATTTGGTTGATATCGCGCATTCCCGCACGAATTAGGCTGCGAATTTCGCCAGCTTTTACACGTTCACAACGGCAAATATAAGCTTCATCATCCAGATTCTCAGAGAATGCACCGACTTGGTCAAAAGGCTCGGGTTTGCCTTGCGCAATCAAGCGCAAGCCAGCTATGCGTGTGGCTAATTCAATGGGTACTTCGATTGTCACGATGGTTGTTCCGCTAAATGCAGGCATTTGCCGAACCTTCAGCACGGGAAAACAGCCAAGGCTCTCGCCATCCGTATTGGTTACTTCAACCAAATCGCCGATTTTCAAATTATCAGCCTGCAGCTCATAGGGCAGAGAAACTTGAGCGAACTCTTGGCTTTTACGGAAGTCTACCAATGTAATGGCTAATCCTGGGCAAACCGCAACACAACGCAAGCAGCCAGTGCAGCCTTTTTGATCGTCCTGCAGAAAATGGGGAAGGGAACGAATATCCTCTGGATTCACATAGATTAGATTTCGTGGGCAAATGTTAGCGCAAGGGTCACAGGGGATTTCCTGTGTGCAATGCAACACCGGAAACACACCTTTGGTTTCAGAAAATGGTATTTCTGCAAAGGTTTTACCAGGTTTGGACTTGAGAATCTCTTCGATGCGGTACCATTCTTGAGGGACTGTTTCAATGGGTTTTCCTAAAAGCTCTGCGATTTGGGTGCCAACAATCTTGCCAGAAAAAATGGCAGCAGAGGCTTCCGCAATCTCGTTAGCATCGCCAGCGGCAAATACTGGTAAGCCAACCTCTTGTGCTTTGCGTGTAAATTCATTAACTGGGTCCAGCCCAACCGCGATGAGCAGCGTATCGCAAGAAAAGATTTTTTCTGTGCCAGGGATTGGCTGGAAATGTTCGTCCACTTGGGCAATAACTACCTTTTCAATATGATCTTTGCCTAGCGCTTCAACCACCGTATGCGAGGTGTAGATCGGAACGCCTGACCGTGCTAATTTATCCTGATGCACTTTGTAACCACCGCATTGGGGTGCAGCTTCCACCAATCCAGCCACATGAATTCCCGCTTGAATGGCATGGTAGCCGGCAATTAAACCTACATTTCCACAACCCACGATAAACAAATCTTGGCAGGGCTTTACCAGATCCCGATTAACTAGCGTCTGAAAAGCACCAGCGCCATAAACACCCGGAAGTGTATTGCCCGCGAAAGCTAAGCTCTTCTCGCGTGCCCCTGTGGCGACAAGCAAAACCTCTGGGTGAACTAAAACATAATCAGAACCCTCACGAAGCACGCCAACGGTATGATCTTCAAAGATTCCTAACGCTGTGGAGCTTATCCAAATGTTTACGCTTAGTAAGGCGCGTACTTGCTCTTCCAACTCCAGCGCGATATCAATACCACGGGTTCCAGCATAAACGGCTTCTTTGGAACCAAAAAAGCGGTGCGTTTGGAGCACCAACTTTCCACCCAATTTGCTTTTATCATCGATAAGTAAGACTTGTACTCCTTGCTCTCCAAGTTGTTTTGCTGCAGAGAGCCCTGCCGGACCTCCACCGATGATTAGCACTTCAACGGCATATTCAAGAACTGGAGCGCTAGAATACGCCTGCATGGGCACTTCTGGGAGCGCTGGGAGTCCTTTAGCCGGCATAATGCGCATATCTGAACGGACAGCAGTCATACAAGCTTTGACCGGTAAACCATCAGCAATTACCATACATTGTGCGCATTGCCCATTCGCGCAAAAAATGCCTTGAGGGGCATCGTCTTTGGGGTGATGTCCGAAAATGCGTATGCCATTAGCATACAGCGCAGAAGCGATCATTTCGCCAGGCTTGGCTAAAAATGGTTGATCATTCCAATAAAAAGTAAGGGTAGGTAAAGAATTATCGTGCAGGATGGGGTGAGATGTGATGCGATAATCCGTCATGGTGTGGGTTTTTCGACCTCCGCTAATTAATCGGAGACTATCATACCATGAAGCGCCTCAATCAAAGATTTCCATATACTTACGGTCTAGTTCTTCATCGCTCAGGTGGCTATAGCGTTGTGTTACCGCGATATTTTGGTGCCGAGCGAGTTCTTGGGCGAGTTTTAGATTACCAGATGCGAGCAAAATTGTTGTAACAAAGTAATGACGGAATGAATGGGGGGTAATGGTACCCACAGCTTCTTCTCCCAGCGCCTCGCGTACCCGCTGGTTGACAATTTCTCGCCCGGTGGTGGTGGAGATGGGTTTAACCTTTTTTCCGCTGGCACGATCGTGGCGTGCAAAGACGGGGAGGGAACTCAGAGCTTTAGAGCTGCTGCCATCCAGCTCAGCACGTGCTGAAAGATAATCCTTGATCGCTCGCAAACTGCGGCGGGAGAAGCGTAAAACGGCTTCACGGTTGCCCTTGCCAATGATAACAGCGCGGCTCTCGTGCCAATCGATATCTCCGCGGCGTAGGTTGCAAGCTTCATGAACACGCAAACCAGTATCGGCTAAGGTAAGCAGAAAAGCACGATCGCG
>DNSH01000118.1 GCA_003499715.1 Candidatus Mesolinea sp.
TGCAAGCCTATATTGCAGCGAAAAGCCGCATCCTACGCTTCCAGCATCCTGGGGATGTCGCCATCCTCAACCGTGATGATCCAGGCTCTTGGAGTTTGGCTGAAAACCTCAAAAGTGATTTGATCAGCTTTGGCTTCCAGAAGCCAGATTCTAAGCAGAATGGTACCTACATCTATAAAGATGTTATTTGGCTGCAGCTCGGTCGCGAAAGCCTCAAGATGCTGCCTTTAGAGTGGATCCAGCTGCCAGGAAGACATAATATCGCTAATGTTTTGGCTGCCTGCGCCATTGCAACCGCTGCTTCATTAGCTCTGCCTGCAATCCAGACCGCCATCGAGGAATTCACGGGCATTCCGCACCGGCTAGAATTTATCCGTAACATCAATGGAGCTGACTGGTACAACGACTCGATTGCCACCGCACCAGAACGAACAATGGCTGCCATTGAAGCCTTCGAAGGACCGCTCGTCTTGCTGCTGGGCGGGCGCGATAAAAATCTGCCTTGGGATGACCTCTCCCAGCTCATTCACCAACGTGTGCGCGCCGTGGTGCTCTTTGGTGAGGCAGCCAGCTTGATCGAAAGAGCTTTAGGGGCAGTGAAAAAAGGAGAAACTTTACAAGTCATCTCCCAATGCAACACACTGGAAGAAGCCGTACAAGCAGCTGCAAAGTTGGCTCAACCTGGTGATACCGTCTTGCTTTCTCCAGGCTGCACCAGCTTTGATGCTTTCAAGGATTTCGAAGAGCGCGGCGAATACTTTAGGAAGTTGGTAAATGCTTTATGAATAACATAAGTGCAAAACCTCAAACGAAAAGTCGCAGCATGACCAGGCTGCCTTTTGATGTGCCTTTAGTCCTTATCATTGCAGCCTTGTTGGTGATTGGTTTGTTAATGGTTTACTCCTCCAGCTGGGATGCCTCCTTAATCATGGAGAAACCACCGACTTATATTTTCACCCGTCAGGTGCTATGGGTGGCATTAGGGATCGCCGTAGCTGTTGGACTTAGCTACTTTGACTATCACAAATTCGAGCCATTTGTCGCCTGGTTGATGCTGGGCGTGATTGCTATGCTTACAGCTGTGGTCATTCGCAATCGCTTCCAGGGCATTTCGAGCCGCTCACTGCTAAACAGCTCAGTCCAGCCAGCTGAATTTGCAAAGCTGGGTATTGTGCTTTACCTTTCTTTTTGGCTCTCCAAGCGCAAAGACCTTTTACACGATAAAGATACTGTTTTTATTCCTTTAGTTTTTATTCTCGGTTTGGTAGCTGGCTTGATTGTCATCCAACCCGACTTGAGCGCCGCAATTACCGTCGGTGCTCTGGTGATTATGCTCTTCTTCCTTTCCGGTGCTGATTTAAAGCAAACCCTAATTCTTTTCTTGCTAGTTGCCATTGTTGGCGGTGGCGTGATTGCAATCTCCTCCACTGGTCAAGCACGGATTAACGACTACCTGCGAGGCTTTCAAGATCCTATCAACAGTTCTTACCACGTCCAGCGCACCTATGAAGCCATTATCAAGGGCGGTTTCTTCGGCGTTGGGATTGGTCAAGCGGATACCAAGTTTACCGGCTTGCCTTTACCGCATACGGATAGCATCTTTGCTGTAATTGCCGAAGAGACCGGTTTGGTCGGATCGTTTGTGGTCATCATCCTTTATGTTCTACTCATTTGGCGCGGCGTAACTATCGCTAAGCGTGCTCCAGATCAGGCTGGCAGCTTGTTGGCTTTTGGCTTGATAAGTTGGATCGTGATTGAAGCTTTAATGAATTTCGCGGTGATTGTGGGTTTGATGCCCTTCACGGGCAATGCCCTGCCTTTGATCAGCGCTGGTGGAAGCAGCATGTTAACAACCATGGCTGCCATCGGCATCACCATGAATGTTGCCAGGCAGGGAACTGCCAAAGAAATTGCGGAAAGGAGCCAGACCAGTGCGGTTGTTAATTTGCGCGGGCGGGACAGGTGGCGGAGTGTATCCGGCACTAACCGTTACGGAGATTCTTAACCACCAGGGGCACACCTTGTTGTGGGTTGGGAGTGAGGGAGGCATGGAGAAAGAACTGGTTGAACGTGCTGGCTTGCCTTTCCAAGCCATTCCTGCCGCCGGCGTCCACGGGGTTTCTCTCAAGAAGCTGCCCGGTAACCTGAGCCAGCTTTGGAAAGGCTACCATAGGTCGAAGCAGATTCTCAAAGAGTTCGACCCAGACGTTCTGCTTTTTACAGGCGGCTACGTAGCCATCCCAATGGCATTGGCTGGCAAAAAACGCCAATCGCTGCTCTATGTGCCCGATATCGAGCCAGGGTTAGCGCTAAGAGTGTTAGCACGGTATTCCGACCGTATTGCCATCACCAGCGAGGAATCGCGCAAATTTTTTAAGCATCAGGAGAAATTAGTTGTGAGTGGATATCCTATTCGAAAAGAATTAAAAAAATGGAATAAAGCTGATGGCTTAGCGTATTTTAAGTTTGACCCTAACATCAAAACCGTACTTTTTATGGGTGGAAGCAGCGGAGCCCGTTCAATTAACAACGCGGTGGTTAAAATCGCCGGCAAGCTTATTGAACGCTATCAGGTCATCCATCTTACGGGACATTTAGATTGGGATTCGCTCCGCCATCAAACCGACGGACTCGGACCTCGCTACCAAGCCTTCCCATACCTACACGAAATAGGTGCTGCGCTCGCAGCAGCGGACCTGGTCGTTTCTCGTTCAGGTGCTTCTGTGCTGGGTGAATATGCGCACTTTGGTCTGCCAGCAATCCTTGTCCCCTACCCCTACGCCTGGCAATACCAAAAAGTCAATGCCGACTATCTGGTCGAGCGCGGTGCAGCTGTGCTGCTCGAAGATGAGAAACTAGGAAAAGAACTTTATTCTACGGTAACCACCTTGCTGGAAGATCCTAAGCGTTTAGCTCAGATGAGCCAAGCCATGGCTGCATTGGCGCAACCAGCTGCTGCAGAAAAAATTGCTGAATTACTCCTAGAAATGGCAAGCAATGAAAGGTAAGCATTCGAAATGATTACATTGGACGCCTTTTTCTACATAATGGTTGCTCTGTTCGCCATCATCGGAGCTTTGCGGGGCTTAAAAAGAGAGCTGCTGGTTACTGCAGCCGGTGTGATGGGCGTCTTTACTGTGGAAATTGTCGTCCCGATGGTGATAGATGATCTTTCAGCAACCCAACTTTTTTGGACAAGCTTGGGCGTGATGGGAGCTTTCGCTATTTTGGCCTATCAAACGCCTTCTTTTCGGCGTTTTGTAGAAATCGGTCTCTTTGAAAGAAAAGTAAGCCATGGTATGGTCTTTGGCGGACTCGTTGGTGCATTTAACGGCTACCTTTACTTGAGCACCATATTCCACTATATGGCTCAAGCCAACTACCCTGTGGCTCAAATTACTCCGCCAGACCTTGCTACGCAAGCAGGTCAAGCTGCAGCGCAGATATTATCTTGTGCAGTACCAGTCCATTTACAGGGCACATATATTTACGTGGGTATCGTTGTGGCTTTTATTTGCATTATTGGAGCGTTTGTGTGATGCAGCATATTCATTTAATCGGCATAGGTGGAACAGGCATCTCAGCTATCGCCGTTGTGCTCCTCGAGCAGGGGTATCAGGTGACAGGCTCAGATATTGCTGATTCCGCCTATTTCCGAGAGGTCACCCGAAGAGGCGCTAAAACAGTTCTCGGGCAT
>DNSH01000097.1 GCA_003499715.1 Candidatus Mesolinea sp.
GGATTATGCCCGGAGTATGGGGTTGAATGTGAAGCACGCGCGCTTTTTTATCCTGCTGAGCGCCAGTTTGCTCGCTGGCACGGTGACAGCCTTTTGCGGACCGATCGGCTTCATCGGGGTGGCTGTTCCGCACCTGTGCCGCAACCTGCTGCGTAGCGCAGATCACAAGGTGCTGATTCCAGCAGTAATTTTAGTCGGAGCAATTGCTGCGCTGGTAGCCGATGCAATTGCCCAGCTTCCTGGGAGCCAGTATGTGCTGCCGATAAATGTGATTACGTCGCTATTTGGCGCGCCGTTTGTGATCTGGGTGCTCATTCGGCAAAGGCGAGGTGCAACATCTTTCACAGTATGAACTCCGTGGTGCTCACAGCACGAGACCTCACGATTGGGTATGTGCATAGCCGAACTAACAAGACGGTTATCGCGCAGGGATTAAACCTCGAACTGCATACGCAAGAATTGGTTTGCTTAGTGGGTCCCAATGGGGTGGGTAAATCGACATTGCTGCGAACTCTAACAGGTATCCAGCCGAAGTTGGGCGGAAATCTGCTGCTTAAGGGCAAACCACTTGAAAAATATACCAGCAAAGCCTTAGCACAGCTTGTTAGCGTGGTTCTAACTTCTCCAGTGCAAGTGGGCAACATGAAAGTGCGAAATCTGGTCGGGTTGGGGCGCTTTCCGTTTACAGGTCTTTTCGACAGCCGTAGCCCAGAAGATGACTCTGCTGTGCAAGCTGCATTGGAGATGGCTGGGGCAGAAGGCTTGGCAGAGCGCTTCGTGCATGAGCTCAGCGATGGCGAACGCCAACGTGTGATGATTGCCCGCGCCTTAGCTCAAGAACCGCTCCTCTTAGTTCTCGACGAGCCTACAGCCTTTTTGGATTTACCAGGGCGCATAGCGATTATGCAGTTGATGCGGGAATTGGCCCATATACATGGTAAAGCCGTGCTCACTTCTACGCATGACCTAGACTTAGCTATGCACACAGCAGATAAACTTTGGCTGATGAGCATGGATGGCACTATAACAGCTGGTGCTCCAGAGGATTTGGTGCTGAGCGGATCTTTTGGCACCACCTTTGCTCAGCCTGATTTGCATTTTAACCCTCAGACAGGTAATTTTGAATCGACACAGCAACCCGTCCAGCGTGTGGTGCTACAAGCGGAAGGTTTAGCCGATATCTGGACAGCGCGGGCATTGAGGCGCGCTGGCTTTGAAGTGCTTGTGGAGGGACCCGCAGACCTACCGCGTGTGGAAGTTGTGAGACAAAACACTAGAACCACCTGGAAGCTTTTACGCTCCGGGGTAGCACTGGAGTTTGACTCGATTTATGCCTTGCTCTTAAGCTTGAGCGGGTAATGAACCCCTCATGCTGGAATAAATTGGGTTACAACTAAGACAATTGTGGCAAAGAAGATAATAATAGTGAGACCGATAGCTAAATAATTGGTTCCCTTTTTATTAGCCCACGACCCCATCAAGATCTTATCATTGGCGAGAATGAGCACTAAAACTAAAATGACCGGCAGTAAAATTGCGTTGACCGTCTGCGAAAGTACCATGATCTGAAAGAGTGGAACCTTGGGGAGTATCACCAAGAGCATGCTGAGGAGCATAATACCGCCAAAAATGGTATAGAAGGCTGGTGCTTCATTTACATTGCGGTTCAATCCGCGCTCAAAGCCGAAAGCCTCGCAGATGGCATAAGTTGTCGAGAGTGGCAGGACAGAAACTGCCAAGAGAGATGCTCCGAGTAGACCAATTGCAAAGAGCAAGCTTGAAGCTTCGCCAGCTAGGGGTCTAAGGGCTAAGGCTGCTTCCTCAGCACTATTGACTACAATTCCCCTGCTGAAGAGTGTGGCAGCTGTGGTGATGATGATAAATGCCGAAATGATATTGCCCCACATCGAGCCGAAAACCACGTCGGTGCGCGTATCTCCATATTTATTAAGATCCACACCTTTATCGGCAACCGAAGCCTGCAAATAGAAAATTCCCCAAGGGGTAATAGTGGTACCGATTACCGCCAGAACCGCGATCATATAATCAGAGTTCATTTGGATTTGGGGTTTAACTGCTGCCTGCAGGACAACGCCCCAATCTGGCTTAATCACAAACACAGTGATTACATAACTTAGCGAAGAAAGACACAGCACCAGAAGGATTTTCTCCACGCTTTTATAGTCCCCTCGTAGTACGATGAAGGTAATTAATATCCCCGCCAAGGGCACAGTAATCAGGCGGCTGATTCCAAACAGCTCTCCTGCGGCTGCCACGCCGGCAAACTCTGCGACTGTTGTGCCCAGGTTAGCAATCAATAAGCAAAGCATGGCAAACGCAGTCGTCTTGACGCCAAAGCGTTCGCGGATCAGATCTGCAGCACCTTTTCCTGTGACGGCTCCCATTCGTGCTGCCATTTCTTGAATGATCACTTCTCCGATGGTGATCAGTAAAATGATCCAAATAAAGCTGTAGCCATACTTGGAGCCCGCAACCGAATAGGTAGCGATGCCCGGAGCATCGTTATCGGCGCTTGCAGTAATAATTCCGGGGCCAATAATGGATAAGAATGCAAACGTATTGCGCAGCCAAACTGGTGGATTAAAACGTTTTTTCATGGGCACCTCTATCTACTGGAAAAGCGGGGTAAACGTTTTTTCCAAGCGGTGGGGAGCACCGTATCGAGCGCATCATCCACAGTTACAATGCCTAACATCCTTTCAGTTTCAGGTTCCACCACGGGAATTGCCATTAAGTCATATTTGGCAATCAGATAAGCAGCGTCTTCCTGTGGGGTAAGCGGGTAAACCCGAACGATGGAATCATCAATCCATTTGGAAAGCGGCTGGTCCAGAGGCGAGGTGACCAAATCACGCAAGGTGACCACGCCCTTGAGTTTCTGGTTTTCATCGAGGATGTAAACGTAATACATAAACTCGTCCTCCAAGGCGTCTTCAGAAGAACGCAAGAATTGTAATGCTTCGCCAACCGTAAAGTGCTCTGGAACCCAGGTAAACTCGGTGGTCATGATACCGCCGGATGAATCCTCTGGATAACCCAAAAGAGAGCGCACCTCTTCGGCTTCCTCATCTTCCATAAGAGTGAGCAGCTGTTCGCTGACCTGATCGTCCATATCGGCTAAGATATCCGCTGCCTCATCCGGATCCATTTCCTCGAGCACGTCAGCAGCGCGCTCGGGGTGCAGGTGAGAAAGGATGGCTTGCTGTACCTCAGGGGAACTCTCCTCAAGGGTATCCGCTAAGTCCTCATTGGTGAAGCCTTGCAGCAAGGCTTTGCTGGTATGGCTGTCTAAGTCGTCCAGGATGGCAGCGATATCTGCGGGGGGCATTTGAACCAAGCGGGTTTGGGAAACACTCAAGCGCAAGGGGTCGTCGTGTTCAACCGATGCCACTAACTCCCACGGGATAACATGGGTCTTCAAGTCCTTATGGAACAGTTTAGCAATACGCTTGCCTGCTTTTTCCAGACCAAGGCGGCGCAGCAAACCGACAGTGCTTGCATCCACACCGGTGAGGTAGAAAAGCTCATCTTTACGTGCAATTTGCAAATCATTGACCCGGACTAAGCGCCGTCCTTCCAAATCGACGATTTGTTCATCCAGCACGCGTTGTTTAAGGAGCAATTCATGTCCCTTAGGCGTATAAGGTATTGCTTTATTGATATCGGTTTTGAGAACAATACTCGGCCATAGACTGGCTATCGATTGCGCATCGATCATCTTTTTGCCATCCACCGCGTTTTTAAGCACCAACGCAGCAATCGGGGGCATACTTTTTTCGGTGCTATTGACCATAATGTCATCTAATTTGCCAACAACATGCCCAAAACCATCCCAGACTTTCTGATTAAGAAGCTGACTTAAATAGATCATCACACACCTCACCAGGTTGTTTTGTATTCAGTTAGAAGATGACACCTCAGGGGACGCGTAACCCACCTTTTGCCCCTGGCCATAAAGGTTTACATGGCAGCGGTGCAAGTAGGTAAGATTACTGGTCCCATCAGACTTGCCGGCCCAGGCTGGTCGTCTGCTGCGGGTTCACTTCCGTTGGTTGTTACAAGTTCCATCGTTATCATTTCCGCTAACGACGAAAGTATACCATAGCAATGGCGGAATTTGGCTTTGCGCTTTGCACAAAAGCCACTCGGTCACGCACGTCCTACATTGCTGTTCGATTAACCCTATGCGAATATATGTGATTGGATAAATTAATTGTTACTGGGGATAGCGTGTTTGCCAAACATAGCTTGCAAGCGGGGGACTTGCGCAAGTAAGGCTTCCGATTGGGTACGCCAGCCAAAAACGTCCCCAACGCCGCCATACTCCAGCGCGACGATTTCGGGCTGGCGCCATTCACCGCTCAGAATCTGTTGCTGCGCCCACCGGGTAGCTTGCCAATCGGTATCGCTCAATTCGAAATGATCGGTGATTAAGCCATGGTAACCACGCAGCCCGGTGAGATGGAGCTCGCGTAGGTGGTGCATGGGCAGCTGACTGACATAATCCGTCAGCTTATATTCCATGGCGCCGCAGCTGATGCGTGCGTGTGAAAGATCAAACAGCAAGTCGGTCTCGGTGGCGAGCAAGGCTTCACGGATAAGGTTGGCGTCAGCACCGATGCGGCTGCCTTTTTCCAATGGGGTGATGGGCAGGTTCTCAGCAACAAGCGGCACATCTGGGAGGTTGTTCCTTATAACGGTAAGCTCCTCAACCCACTCGCGTATTTGCTTGAGCTGGTCATTACGGCTCTCGGGGTCGAGTGTGCTGTTTCCTACAAGATGGCAGTTCAGGTGAGGCGTATGGGTTTGGGTGAGCATCGCGCGCAATACGTCATAATCCAGGGTTGGAACTTTGCCATTGCCTACCGCAATCTCAAAATGCACATAGACCGGGCGAAGGCGTTGGGCAGCGTGAATTACACCTTGCCAATCAGGGCACTTGAGCAGATCTACTTCCACCTTGCCTGTACGGAGCAGTTTTTCCAGCGGGAGCGAGTAATTGACGGCAAATTGCATAGGTGCACTGCTTAGGACTCTTCGAAACCTTCGCTGACTTGCTGGTATGGATCCAGCTGACTTTCGAGCTCATGACGGAACTGCTGTGTGTAGAGCCGGTAGTAGTGACCGTGCAAGCGCATAAGCGATTGATGGTTGCCTTGCTCTGCTATTTGGCCATCGCGTATGACTAAGATCTTATCGGCATGTTTGATCGTAGAAAGGCGGTGAGCGATAATGAAGCTGGTGCGCCCTTCCATCAAGCGTTCCATGCCTTGCTGGATCAGCGCTTCGGTGAGCGTATCCACGGAGCTGGTGGCTTCATCCATCACGAAGATATCCGGGTTTGCCAGGATCGCCCGGGCAATGCTGATGAGCTGTTTCTGACCTACGGAGAGCAAGTTGCCGCCCTCACCGACGTTTTGGTCATAGCCGTGCTCGAAATTGACAATGAAGTTGTGAGCTCCAGCTAATTTGGCAGCAGCCTCAATCTCTTCATCGGTCGCATCCAGCTTGCCATAGCGGATGTTCTCGCGGATAGTACCGGAAAATAAGTGTGGGGTCTGCAACACCACGCCGATGCGGGATTGAATGTTTTGCAGCGAGAAATTGAGGTAGTCAGTTCCACCAATGCGGATAGTCCCCTCGGTGGGTTCATAAAAGCGGCACAGCAAGTTGACGATTGTAGTTTTACCACCGCCAGTTGGACCAACGAGCGCCACCGTCTCACCATGATTGACGTGAAAACTAAGGTGCTTAATCACGGGTTCGTCTTCTTTGTAGTGGAAGGAGACATTGTCGAATTCAATATCACCCGAGAGCGAAGTGAATGGCAGCGTTTGCTCACGGTCACGAATGCCAGGCTGGGTATCGATGAGTGAGAAGACGCGCTCAGATGATGCTACAGCGTTTTGCATATCGGCATATACCCGTGCCAGATCCTGCACAGGCCAAAGGATCATCATGATATAGGAGATAAAGGCTTGCAGTCCGCCGATGGTGATTGCTTGGTTCTGAACACTCAAGCCGCCGCGCCACATCACTAAAGCTAACGAAAGTGCGCTAATGGTCTGTATCGTCGGTTGGAAAAGCGCCGAAAGGTAAGCGGCTCGGTAGCTGGAGCGGTACATATCGGTTGAGAGTACTTTGAAGTTTTCTAAGTTGCGGTCTTCACGCCGCAGTGCTTTGACCACGCGAACCCCTGTGATGTTTTCATTGAGGTTGGCTGTCATCTTGGAATTGGCTTTACGCGATTGGCGGTAATGATAATAAATGCGGGTGCGGAACTTGAACGCCACAAAGAGCATGACTGGCAAGGATGCAATGACAATTAATGCCAATTGCCAATTAATGCTGAGCATAAAGACGGAAGCAGTAATGATATTGACTAAGGCGTATGTGGAA
The DNA here is from genome assembly GCA_003499715.1 of Candidatus Mesolinea sp. Classification (GTDB taxonomy): domain Bacteria; phylum Chloroflexota; class Anaerolineae; order Anaerolineales; family Anaerolineaceae; genus Mesolinea. Next base: position 6,421 of record DNSH01000097.1, read on the forward strand.
TCGATCAAACCCCAGGTGAGCAAATCTGCCATTTTTTCGGTATCCGAAGTTACGCGGGACATGATCCAACCCAGAGGGGTCTTGCTAAAGTAAGCCAAGGAAAGCTGCTGTAAGTGGTTGAAGAGCTGCTTCCGAAGGTCGTAGCGTACCTTTTCGCCTTGCAAGCCAATAAGGTAGATAAAGAAGAACACCGCCACCGCTTGGATTAGCACAATTGCTCCATAGAGCGTGAAGAGCCTGACCAATGCGGTTTTATCCCCGGCAATGATGCCTTCATCGATGATGCGCTTGTTGATCAGCGTGAAATAAGCATCCAGTAAAGAGACCAAAATGATGGCA
>DNSH01000112.1 GCA_003499715.1 Candidatus Mesolinea sp.
TGAAATCCATGTGCTTGAGGAGAAGAGTTAATGAAGAACGTTGACGGTGAGAATGGGTCCACAGTGGTAAAAGATTTAGAAGAGCGTTTGGGGCAACAGGTTTATCGCGTCTCACCCAACCCCGATTTTCGCTCAGCGCTCAAATATCACCTAAAATCCTCTAACATTTACCAGCGGCGGCGAGAAATTGGCGCGATTTGGGTGGCGTCCTTAGGGTTAACTTTGTTCCTCGTGCTGCTGGGAACCCTCATCTATGCCTTGGTGAAACCGCGCGATCTGCCCAAAGATTAAGATCATTTGGGTTGGAAGTTGCGCAGCTTAGCACGCAAGCTCTCACTATCTGGCTCGACCAGGATGGTGCCATCCGGAAAGATAATCGTTGGCACTCGGCATAAGCCACGGTTGACCTGCTTGACGAATTCGGCAGCTTGCGGGTTTTGGTCTATGTCGAACCATAAATATGGCACATTCATTTCCGCGAAGACTGCTTTAGCCCGTCGGCAGTCGCCGCACCAAGTGGTCCCGTAAAACTTGATGGGTAGTGTTTCCACTATTTATTTTTCATTGAATATCAGCAATATCCTGACCTAGGAATATCAGGATATTGCTTCCAACTAGAGAAATGATGATTTAAGCCCAGCCCTGCTTTTTACAAAGGTCAGTAATTACGGGGATCGTGACATATTCTCCACGGTTGGCGGCTAAGCCCCAGATGATCTCGACCACAAAGCCGGCAATGCGGATAATTGTGCCCAAAATAATAAAGCCAAAAAGGGCTGAAATGAGGTAAACTGCCACCCCAAAGACTAAGGATTGGGCTAAATGTGCTTTGAGGAAAGGGCGTTCGCGTTTTTCGGGGATAAGCAGCAAAATGATCGGTACAATGGGGGAGAGAATGTAGCTGAGCATTGCCCAGAGGCGGTCATCGTCGCTAATTTCAGGAGAAGGATTAAATTGTTCTGACATGTAAGCTCCTTATTGTAAATTTTAGATATTACTAAAATTGGTCAAACTTTACTTTATTATACGCAAAACTCTGGTCTTATGGTAAAAAAGATTAATAGCTTTGTCTTGGGCAAATATGATTTACCAACGGAGGTTAGCTTCCTTTGCCTGTAAATCCTACCTCGCGCAAAAAAGCCGGGTCGTTTTTCCAGTTTTTACGCGTCTTGACGTAAAGCTCGAGAAAAACTTTTTTGCCATTCATTGCTTCGATCTCCGTGCGTGCCAGTGTGCCAATGCGTTTGATCATCTCGCCGTTGCGACCGATGACGATGGCTTTTTGCGCATCGCGCTCGACGAAAATCGTCGCTTTAATATAGACCGCGCCATTTTCGCGTTCAGAGTACTCATCGGTGCGCACCGCAATGCTATAAGGTAATTCGTCTTCGAGTAAATCCATGCAAGCCGCACGGATCAACTCTGCAGCGATGTCCCGTTCGTATGTTTGGGTGACTTCGTCCTCAGGGAAGTATTGTGGCCCTTCGGGTAAGCGTTCGACCAGAGTATTAATTAATTCCTCAATACCTCTGCCCGTCTGTGCGGAGATCTGCACCACTGGAGCTTCCGGAAACAAGGCTTGATAGAGCTTGCGATGTGCGCTAAGCGTTTTGCCGTCGACTAAGTCAATTTTGTTTATCACCAAGAGCACCGAGTCTTCTTTTTGAGCTTCACGCACCAGGTCTGCCAGTTTACGGTCTTCGTCATCCGGTTTTTGGCTGCCATCTACCAAAAAAAGAATCAAGTCCGCATCGCCCAACGCAAATACTGCTTCGGAATTGATGAATTGGGAGAGCTTATCCTTAGGTTCGTGCAAGCCAGGGGTATCCACAAAAATCATTTGATATTCTGAGGTTGTACGGATGGCAAGCTGGCGTTTCCGCGTGGTTTGCGGTTTAGCTGAGACGCCGGCAATGGGCTGGCCTAAAAGCACGTTCGTGAGTGTGCTTTTGCCCACGTTGGGCTTGCCGGCAATAGCAATGAAGCCGGATTTAAAGGGAAGGTGCTGTTGGTCCATTATATTTCCTTACTGGAAGGTTTGTATAGGTTATTGTCGCTAAGTTTTACACCTTCATGGTCAAGCAGCCATGCTTTAAGCACCACGCCTTGAGGCGCGGAAAAACCATGCAGCTTGCCATCGCTGCCGATGACACGGTGGCAGGGGACGAAAAGCATCAGCGGATTGTGCGCCAAGGCGTTACCGACTGCACGAATGGCTTTTGGTTTGCCGATCTGGGCTGCAACTTCGCTATAGGTGCGCGTCTGACCTAAAGGGATCAGAGCGACCGCTGCTAAAACTTCCTGTTGGAATGGCGTTAGCTCAGAAAGATCCAAAGGCACCGAAAAGACTTTTAAGCTGCCTCTCAAGTAAGACTGCAGTTCTTCAGCCGCTTGGTGCAGGAACTTATTGGTGTTGTTTGGCGAAGGTTGCACTATAGGTGGTAGAGCACTTCCCAGCGCTGCACAGCGGGTTAAACCTTGAGGGCTGCTTTCCAGCAGGAATACTCCGATTGTGGTCTTGATGTAAATGTTTGCTTTGGGTTTATTTTGCATCGTGGTTTTATTTTATCCAATAACCCGAGAATTGAGAAAGAAGAATTTCCTTAAATTCTACTGGGAGAGTGTTAGGTCGTGATTTTCAGATAAAAATATTGCTGGAAGAAGCCTATTTCTTCACAATGAACGTGAAATGGGGGAAATCGTAGGGTAATCGTAGGTTAAGCGTCAAGCATGGTTAGGAGGGATGGGATATTATATTATCGAAAGGGCGACTTCTCTTCTTCTTCTCCTCCTTAAAACTAGTGCCGGGGTCGGCGTCCTCGGCACTAGCTGATTCTTAGCGAAAGTTTATTTCTCAAGGCTGTGAATTTCTTCTTAGGGATCCACAGCTTTTTGGATTACAATCCTGATGATATTTGAGAGGTTAAGGAGAAATTATGGAAGCCAAACGAGAAACATTTCCCATTGATATTGCCGGCGTGCACCGCGAACTACCCCTTTTTGAGGTCAAACCTGGGCTGCGCATCGCGATTCTGAACATATTGGGGGATGTCGAATTGGTCGATGCCTGTGCGGGGGCGCTGGCGGAGAAACTTAGCGGGATGATTTATGACGTCATCCTGACGGCCGAGTCCAAAAGCATCCCGATGGCGCACATGCTCGCTAAGGTGACACAAAAGCCTTATGTGGTCTTGCGCAAAGAATGGAAGCCCTACATGGGCGATGCGCTTGTTGCTGAGACCCTATCAATCACCACCGGCAAACCCCAAAAACTTTACTTGGATGAGAAAGACCGCTCCCTAATCGCTGGGAAGCAGGTGTTAATTTTAGATGACGTGATTAGCACCGGCTCAACCTTGCAAGGGATGCGTTTGGTGATAGAGAAAGCCGGCGGAAAAGTTGCAGGCGAATCGGCAATATTAACCGAAGGCGACCGCGCTGAATGGATGCGCATTATCTCGCTCGGTCATTTGCCAGTATTCTACGATTAGTCCTTTTTGAATTTCACGAGACCGATAAAGTGCTTATTCGGGTTGGGCTTGAATATGGCTTTGGAGGGGGAATCTTGGCTTGGGCGTTTGACTTCCCTGGCTGCTTTGCCTACGGTCAGGATGATGCTGAGGTGATGCTGAACTTCGCACGCAATCTGCTTGCCTATGAAGCTTGGATTAATTTGCATGCTGATCAAGCTTGGTTCAACCTCATTAACCTCGATTTTCGGATTGTTGAAGTGTTTAAGCCTGAAAATGCAAGCTGTATGGCGAGGAGCTCTAAACCGGCGGCATTCTTTGAAGATGACTTCCGTACCCTGACGCAAGATGAGGTGCAACATGCACTCGCGGTTTATAGCTGGCAGCGGGAGGAGTTGCTTGCGGGTTTGGAGTTCCTGCCAGAAGCAGCTTATGCTCGTGCAGAGCAAAGAACAGGTAAGACAATCCCAGCAATGGTGAGCCAAATGACGCTGGATTGCTACGATATCCTCGCGACATTAAAGTCGCCGCTGCCGCCGTTCCCCACCAAAAAAGAGGCGTTTGCTCAGCTTGATTTCACCACCGAGCTCGTTCGGGGTACTTTGCCAGCCTGGGCAGGGGTTAAGGCGATATGCGAAGTTAGTGGAGAGTTGTGGTCCCCCAGAAAAGCTATTCGCCATTTGCTTTGGCGCCAGTGTGAGGGAATCGAGCAAATTAAAGCGTTGGTAGGTTAAAGTAAACCAGGCGCCTCACCTGCGCCTGGTTTACTGTCGATCAAGATATTGTATTGTCACAACATGATCCTGATTTGAACAAATTTGAAAGGAGAGAAACAATAGATGTTCAAATCAGTCA
>DNSH01000058.1 GCA_003499715.1 Candidatus Mesolinea sp.
TACAATGCGGAGGAAAACGTGCACATGTCCGAAGAGATCTCGGAGAGCATCCCCAAGACGCAGCGGCAAGTGTGGATTGATGCGGGCATCTCCGTGCTCCTACTCGCGGTGACCGTGTTGGCGGCTTCGCAAGTGCTCAGCATCACCGAAATCATCGTAGACCGCACCAATGTGAGCGGCTCACTGCTGGGCGTGCTCACTCTGGGCATTGCTTCCGCCTTGCCGGAGCTGACTACAGCACTAGCGGGGGTGCGCAACAAAGAAGAAGGTATTTCCTTGGGGACGCTGGTGGGCAGCAATATTACCAACCCCTTGGTGGGGATTGGCGGCGGCGCGTTGATCTCAACTTATGCCGTTCCGATTCCACTGATTAAGTGGGACTTGCCTTGGGAGGCTCTGACCGGCATAATATTGTGGGTGATTTTGTGGCTGAATAAGGGTAAGCTGGGCCGCAAGGAAAGCATTTACCTGATGGTGATGTACTTGGTCTTCGTGATTTTCCGCTCGTACCTCTTCCCAGTCGATTTTTAACGCTAAAATGTAATCAAGTTCTCTTCCACCTGCGGGTAGAGCGCATCGATTTCGTTTTGGACCTCAATGGTTTTGGCTAATGCAGTGGCAACGCGCAAAATATGGCGCGGATCCTCTAAGCTGCGACCTTTGCGCCCCTTGAGATATCTATCCAGCACCTGGTAGCCGCCGATTTGGTATTGCCACACCTCAGGGGTGATACCCTCGAGGTAATGCGTCGGATTGATCCATACGCGGTTGGTTTTTGGGTCATACTTGGGCGTGGTGATGGTCAGGTCCTCGCCTTGACCTTCGAAGCGGGAAATGGGCTGCTCTAATTCAGCGCTGCGCAGCAGGTGCAGATCAATCAGGCGCTGACCCAAGGCTGCCATCTGTTGGAAAAGCGTGCTATTGGCAGTGAAAGGTATACGCGGGAAGTCAAACTTGAGAAACTCGGCATAAGTTCTTTGATATAAAGGACTAGACAGGATTGCATAAATATATTGGAGAAGCTGCTCAGGTGAAAATGGTTGTTCATAAGCCTCTTTAAGTTTTAATAGGATAGTGCCGTTAATATTTGGTTCTCTTTTATTTTTCGGTTCCTCAAATGGTCTAATGTCATTCTCATCTTGATAGATGTAAAGGGGAAATAGATATGAAATTGATGTCGCAGAAGTAATAGAATGTGCATCAATCATTGTATTTGCAATAAAAACGGGTTGAATGCCAGATTTATCCATTTGCCTGGAAGTAATCAACCCTAAATTCTCTTTGAGCATATGACGCATCACTTCAGAACGCATACGCTCTATAACAGCCTTATGATAAATAATGTAACGTTTATCAAATGGACGATATAAAATTTCCTTAATAAATCCGTCGTCATCTACACGAGATAGCTCTTTTCTGGCTTCTCCGATTTTCCAATCAGATGCGTCTTTTACCATGCAAGTTTGCTCGATAATTTCAACTGATAAAGTGAGATTCGTGAACAAATCTAATTTTCTTTGCAAATCAATTCTATTCTCATCAATAACAAATTTATCCCTGGAAGTAACAATTCCGACACTGTTTACAGGGAAAATCTCATTAATTTTCATCCAGTCCAAGTAATGAGAAATTTCTTTCGTTTTACTTGGCACAAAAAAGTAATAAGGTGAGATGGGAGACAGCTTTTCATAATCATTCTCAGAAAATGTCTTTTCTCGTAGCCATTCATATTTATATTCTCGATTTCCAAACAAGTCGCGATGAAAAATCTTATGCTCATTACCTTGATTATTCTTAATAAAGATCGCAATTGCGGTGCCCTGGCGGATATCGAATACATTTTCATCCAGGCTGCCATCCGGAGCGGTTTCTTTTTTCAAGCTGTTGCCGTGTAGGTTCAAAATGTAGATTTCATCAAAGGTCTTCATTAGGCTCTGGCGCATGCCGCGAAAAGTTGGGTTATCTAAGTAGCTGTGGTTCGTAATCATCGCCACAATCCCCTGCCCAGCTTTTTGGATTTTCCACTGGGCAAAGCGCAGGAATTTGACATAGTCATCCTGCAGCCACTTAGGGTTCTTTTCACCTAAGGGTTTGCCATCCACTGTGTAATAGCTCTGTGCGCCATCCAGGTCTTCTTTGAGCAATTTTTCCGTCCAGTCGTTGATATTGGATGAAATGCCGGAGTAGGGTGGGTTGCCCATAATTACCAAAATATCTTTTTTCTTTAATTTCAGAGCTTTATGGCTCTCTTCAGAAAGCGCACTCACTCCTGGCCATTCAACATAAAGAATCTCTTCCATCTCGAGCGTGTTGGTGAGGTAAAGCTGAAAGCTCTCATCCCCCTGCAAGCGGTAACCTAAAGCCTCTAACAGGTAACTGATTTTCATGTGCCCGATGGCATAAGGTGCCATCATCAGCTCGAAGGCGTAATAATTCTTGAGGATTTGGTCGTGGATGAATTTGGTTTTGCCGCCCTGACCATATTTCTGCACAAATTCCTGCACGGCTAACTTGATGGCTTCAGCGGGGAAGGTGAGCGTGCCAGCGGTTGGGTCCAGCAAGGTAACCGCGGGGTCAGCCAGCCCGTCTGGCAAGTTGAAGTGCGTCTTGAGCAAGCTATGCACCGAGCGGACGATATATTGCACCACCGGCTCGGGGGTGTAATACACGCCGCGGCGCTCGCGGGTTTGCGGGTCATATTGATTGAGGAAGGTCTCGTAGAAATGCACGATGGGGTCTTCCCCTTTGCCTTCTTTGTAATACTGGTTAAGGATGCTGTTGATATCGGCTGCGTGCAGGATAGCCGCGATATCATCCACAATCACTTCCATCTGTTGGGGTAAATCGCCTAAGGAGATGAAGCGAAAGACGTCCCGCAGAATGCCGGTGGTATGCGGGATGTAGTCAAATGCCATTTTGCGGTTGAATTCGCCGTTAGCGCGCGTGCGGGCGGCGAACAAGCCGTAAGTGATGGTTTGGGAGTAGAGGTCCGCAAACTGGGCAGGCATCAGGTTGGGGAGCAGATACTTTTGGAAGGCTTGGTAATAGCCATAGAGCTCGCCTTGCTGCTGCTCGGATTCAACCAGCTCCTGGCTGATGACCTCATCGCGCAAGAAGCGCGTGCGCTTGGCTAGTTCGATGGCTAAGCTCTCAGCGGTAAAGCTTTTGGGCAGCTTGAAGCCGAAAAATTGCTCCATCAACGCCTGGAATTGCTCTGACTGCTCTACCTGCGGGGTTGCCTTGAGCACTTTGGCAGTAAATTGGCGTGCGATGGTGGCTTTTTGCCTCAGTTGACCATCACGATAGAGGCGGAACTCGTAAAAGTCGGTCAGGATGAGGTTGGGGAAGGTGCTCAGGTAGCGCTGCAGCTGCGGGCTGGTCTCGACCTGATCTAAGTTTGAGCCCGGGGCTTTGGCTTCGATGTAGCCTACGATGAAATCCTTACCATCCCACACGCGGAAATCCGGGCTGCCGGCTTCGGTCTTTTTGGGCAGCACCGTAACCTGGGTTTGCCGCCCTTTTTCGAGCGGATAGCCTTCAAAGAGCTGCTTGAGGGCTGGGTAATACGATTCTTCGCGGGCATCGCCCTGCGCGGTAATTGCAGAAATTTCTTTGAGATATGCTTTGATGAGATCTTTCATCCCTTCGTGCTCCTGCCGGCTTTCTCTATTTGCTGATTACGGTAACTTCCCGGGTTGTTGCCTTTATTATACCTATAAGCACATTATTCTTTCCGGGCTCCAGAGTGCGCAGCCTACCC
>DNSH01000062.1 GCA_003499715.1 Candidatus Mesolinea sp.
GATGGGTTTGCCATTGATCTTCTTGCCATAGTTCCTCCAGGGGTGGTTATAAGCAGGAGCCACGGGTTTAGCTTCAGCCGACTTCGAAGAAACAACAGTCCCTTGTTTCGGTCTCTTTTCGATTTCTTCCAGGGTGAGCCGATTCCAATCCAACCAAGCTGAGACTGCCCCACAAGCGTCATAAGTAATCAAGACTTCCTGTTTGGCATAATTATATGCTGTGCACGCTGTCTACAATTTGTATCGCCCCAAATTGCACGCCCCTTTCTAAAGCAATGTGCACAATCTCGTCTAATATCTCTTTGAACACTTTCAGCTTCTTCCGTTGTATCAGTCGTTCTCGAAACACCGTTAGGGTGGAGTGATCCGGTGCTTTTTGGTCACCTGCTAACCCTACAAAGTATTTGGCTGGTAAGTTTTCGTTGATATAGACCTCAACTTGGCGTTCCGATAGATTGTAGAGATAAGCGATGAGTTCTACTTTGAGCAGCATGGCTGGGTCAAAAGGCGGCCGCCCCACTACTCCTTCCCCTTTGTATAAACAGATCAGCTTGCGGGTAAACCGGTCCCATTCAATAATCGCATTCAGTTTCCGGAGAAAATGGTCTTCGGGTACGATCAAATCGTAAAGGTAATCTCCATAGAAAGATTGCGTTCCTCTTTCAATAAAGCGTACAGTCTCCATTTTGTCTACCTCGTTTGCCAGAATGTAATTATTGAATCACATTTCCCCTTTAGGGTCAATTTGATACTCGTTTTTCAACATCCTCTCCGATCTTATACTTGACATTTTAAAATAAAGTGTTATTATATACATAAGTAGAAATTCATAAAATATCCTGTCCAACCTTATATATTAAATATAAATAGAACATTTAAATATTTTGTCAACGACCACTAAGAATGCTATTTATTCTAATTCTGTGGAAACTCAGAGATTTTCGATCTGATTCATTAATTTCGAAATTGGAGGAAAAATGTTTAAAAAACGAACATGGTTGGTTGTTGTTTTCGCTTGCATTTTTATTACTATCGCAACGGTCACCGTAGTGGCTAATCCGTTTACGCAAGAATCAAGCGAATATGATACAGAATTATTGTCTCAAACTATTGGAAAGATTGACACTATTATTGGTGATGATCCTGATGAGGAAGGATACCAGGGAAAGATAGTAACTTTTTCTGGAAGCTCGGACTCTGAAGAAGGCGTTGAAATTGAAACAATTCCTTTTGATAGTATACATGATGGAGAGACTCTCCCCGATGAAATCGGCATTTCAATTCCAGTGAGCAATCCAGAATGGACAGAATTTTTTTATAATTTTTCTGCTGGCTCAACACTACGTCCGCGATCCAGTCAGACTCGTTGGGCATACGCATCCGGAGGCTGTTCTTACGTAACAAAAGGCTTTGACCTTTTTACGTTACCCTTGGTGTTACCCCAGGGTTCACGAATCGACTACTTACGCCTGTATTATTATGATGAAAACGCTTCTGTGGATATGATGGCTTGGATCACAACCTACGATGGAATGGGAGGTGTTTCTGATTTAGTAAATGTTTCTTCCGTAGGGAATCCTGGGTATTCCTATAATATCAGTGATTTTGTTGGTCATATCGTTGATAATGCCACTAATTCTTATGTCCTCAATTTTGCTGCGCATGGTACAGGTGACTCTTTAAGATTATGCGGGTTGCGTGTCGCTTATCGTTTACCCTGATCGAGTTTTAGCATCAATAAGAAATGAGGTGGATGATGAAACATATAATTGGGATTAGGGCAATAATTTCCTTGATCTTGGTGATAATTTTACTGAGCATCGTACCGGCATCAATAGCAGAAAGTGCATTCAAATCTTATGAAATTTTTTCATTGCAGATTCACTTGCCTGAAGGTGCTAAGATCGAATATCTTCGTCTCTATTTTTATGATAGTACTTACGATAATGGCATAGCTTGGCTTACGACATATAATGGCTCTGGGGATTTAACAGATTTGGTTAATGTGAGTACTAGTGGAAGTTCCGGGTATGGTCAAAGTTTAAGCGATTTATTTGAGCATATTGTAGACAATCATTTATATACTTACGTCCTTAATTGGCGTCCCTATGTTTTTGATAGTTCCATGCGATTAATGGGGATGCGAATCGCCTTTCGGATGCCCGAAGGAGGCGGATGGTCGGCTTCTTATTCTTACTTGAAAGTAGCAGGTTGCACTTTTACTCCTCGAAACAGTACTGTAGAATGGCGTTATCCGGGGGCGGGTGGAATTTATGCCGCAAGTTGGAGTGAATATATGCCATTTATTAACAAATAATCAAGTGTTCAAAACTTAGCATTGATTACTAGGAAAAATGAATATACAGCAAGCAGTAAGATAAAGCTGCTTGCTGATTCAATTAACGGAAAATTATTGTATCTAACGGCGGCAGGACAAGGTTGTGCTGGGGTGTGAGGGTGCTTTCACCAAACAGCTGCTGCTTGCCCGGGAGATTGTTTTGTTCGATCACGCGCGCTGATATAGTTTGTTCTTGCTCGCTAAAGTTAGCAAAAATCACCAACCGCGCGGAAGCTTGGTAAGCGCGGGAAAATGCCAGCACAGCAGGGTTGCCGCTTTCAATCGTTTCCAATGCACCCCCGGCTAACTCAGGGTGTGTTTTACGGAAGGCGATAATTGCCTGCATACGGGCATAAACCCGCCCTTCGATGGTGCTTGGGTCATGACGCTTGGCGTACCGCTCCCAATCAGCTTTGGGGCGGTGGACCCAGCGGCTGTCATCTTTGTGGGCTGGATCATCCAAATAGCTGTAATCGTTAAGCGTTCCGATTTCATCCCCTAAATAAATCAGAGGGATGCCACCCAGCGTCATGATCATGTCATAGAGCAAGGCGATGCGTTTGATAGCCAGCTCGACTTCCTCAGGCCCCTCTTCTCGTAGCGCTTTTTCTAACCCCGCTAAGGAAGCACAGGTGCCGGAAATACGGCAGTCGCCGGTTTTAGGGTTCTCTTGGAAGGGCAGACCACGGGCAAAACTGCCAGGGAAGCGCCCGCGATAAAACTCGTTGAGGAATTTGCGGTGATCACTACCATTGATTCCCAAACGGGCAGCATCAGCGTCATCAAAAGTCCAGCCGATATCATCGTGACAGCGCACGTAGTTGACCCAAGAAGTTGCTGGGTTGATATTAAAGCGGGTAGCCAGAGCTTGGTGCAGTAAATCCACATTGCGCGTAGCCAATGTATTCCACAGTAGCGCCATAACCAGGGGATTATACGAAAGTTGACGTTCGTCGGGGGATATGTACTTGACCACTTCGTCTGGATGAACGATGGCTTCGGATTTGAACAACATGGAAGGTGCCACAATGCGGGTAAGGGCATTGAAACCTTGCAAAATCATGTGGGCTTCAGGCAGGTTTTCGCAATTCGTACCTAGCTCTTTCCAAATAAAAGCCACTGCATCCAGCCGAAAGATTTCTACACCTTGATTAGCCAGAAAGAACATTTCCTCAGCCATATGGTTGAAAACATCCGGGTTGCCGTAGTCCAAGTCCCACTGATAGGAATGGAAGGTTGTCCAAACCCAGGCTTTCAAGCTCTCAAACCAGGTGAAGGCGCCGGGGTGTTCCTCGGGGAAAATCTCACGCAAGTTCTTTTCGTAAGCATCCGGAATCGTGCGGTCCGGGTAGATGCCGTACATAGCCTGATAGCGCCGCTCGCCAGTAATAGCGCGTTGTGCCCATTCATGCTCGTTGGAGGTGTGGTTGATGATCAGGTCGATGACCAGGCTGATGCCTTCTTTGCGTAAGGCTCGGCTCAATTCTGCTAATTGTTCCATCGTACCCAGCGGTGGATGTACCTCACGGAAATTGCTGACAGCATAACCACCATCGTTTTCCTTTTCCGGCATTTTGAAAAGCGGCATAAGGTGCAGATAGGTGAGGCCAAGCTCTTTGAAATAAGGGATTTTTTCGTGCATTTTAGTCAAATTGCCAGCAAAAAGGTCCACATAACAAACGCCGCCGACCATCTGATTGCTCTGGAACCATTGGGGATTGGTCTCCCGTTCGGCATCCAAATCGCGAAGGTCCGCGGAGCGCTCGAAAGCAGCTTTAGCCATGCTGATGAGCAGCATCTCCAGGTAGTAGAAGAAATCATAGTGCTTGGCGTAGAGGTGGTGATAGAGCCTAAAAAGGCGTGGGAAATGCTCTTGCAAGCGCGCTTGGAAAATCTGCCACATCTGTGGATCTGCTTCAATTTCGGCTGTAAGTTTTTCTTCCAACCGTGGCAGCAAGCGCTCCAAGCTCCAGGCTGCCTCCTGATTAATATCAATTTCAGCGTGGATCATGCTTGTGCCTCCTCTAAGGCTTGCTGAGCTAAGGCTAAAGCGCCTGCTATCCCAGCGCGTGAACCTAAACCTGGCGGTACGATATATCTATCCATATTTTCTAAAATTTCCTCTGCTTGGATGTAATTAGCAAGCAGAGCAAGCGTCTTTGAGCGCACTAAAGGGATCAGCTGCGGTTGTTGTGGCACACCGCCGCCCAAAATGATGCGTTCGGGTGAAAAGGCGCAAATAAAGCCTTCCATGGCTAAGGCAATGTAGTGTGCCTCTAACTCCCAGGCAGGATGATCATCAGGGAGTGTTTCCGCACGCTGCCCCCAACGCTTTTCCAGCGCTGGCCCGCTAGCAAGCCCTTCAAAGCAATCTTTATGGAAGGGGCAAACCCCAGGGAAGGGATCTTGGGCAATGTCATGCGGTAAAAGCACATGCCCCATTTCTGGGTGAATCAAGCCGTGCAGCAATCTACCCTCGACCATTGCGCCGCCGCCAATACCGGTCCCGATAGTGAAATAAAGGAATGTGGAGAGCCCTTGGGCTGCACCCCAGCGTGCCTCGCCTAAAGCAGCGCCATTTACATCGGTATCAAAACCGATGGGGATCCCAAACGCAGCTTGCAGCCTTCCGACCACATCAGTACCGGTCCAGCCCGGTTTTGGGGTTGGCAATATGTGCCCGAAAGTGGGGGAGGTTGGGTTGGGGTCCAGCGGACCGAAGCAAGCCACGCCCAAGCCGCTCAACTTGCCTAAGGCAGTGCTTTGCTCTTGAAAGAAGCTCACTGCTCGGTCCAAAGTCTCATCCGGGGTGGTGGTCGGAAAGCGCGTTTCTGCTAGGATCTTGCCATTAGGGGTTCCAACCGCGCAAACGAATTTCGTGCCCCCACCCTCAATAGCTCCAAATAAACCATTCCTCATAACATCGTCCTTTATGTAAGTTAGCAATGTAAGATTGCTCGCCTTCAACTAAGAGGATTGGCGCAGCCAAATGAACCGATAAGGTTCCAGCTTGAATTGCGCCGAGGTAAATTTTTCTCCGGTCAGGGCATCCTCTGCCCCCAGAAAGTCTGCTGGCAAGCTCAGGTTGAAAGTCTGATCCGCTAAATTATTGAAAATGAGCAAGTTTTCCTCTTCAGTTTTCCGCCGATAAGCTGCAATGGCATTGTTGCCGGTGTCCTCCCAATCAAATGTGCCCCAGCCAAAAACAGGATGCTGCTTGCGAATGGCAAGCATATGACGCACGCGATTGAGTATAGAATTGGGGTCAGCTCTCAGTGCTGCCACATTGACTTGCGCATAGCCATAAATATCATCCGATATTACTGGTGCATAGAGCTTTTCTGGAGGGGCTGAGGAAAAACCAGCATTGAGGCTGTCATCCCATTGCATCGGTGTGCGCAAGCCATTGCGGTCTTCGAGCCAAATGTTATCGCCCATGCCGATCTCATCGCCGTAGTACAAGAATGGGGAGCCTCCCATGGTGAGCAGCAACGAGTGCATCAGTAAGATCTTGCGCTGGTCATTGTCCATTAACGGAGCTAAGCGCCGGCGGATGCCCAAATTTAGGCGCATGCGCGGTTCTGGGGCATACGTCTCCCACATCCACTGGCGCTCCTCAGGTGTAACCATCTCAAGGGTTAGCTCATCATGGCAGCGCAAGAAGGTGCCCCATTGGCAAATCTCTGGCAGTTGTGGCGTGCGTGCTAAAATCTCGACAATTGGAGTGCGGTCAGCTTTAGCCAGAGCCATATACAAGCGTGGCATAAGGGGGAAGTGGAAATTCATGTGCATTTCATCGCCATTGCCAAAGTATTGGATTACATCCTCTGGCCATTGGTTTGCCTCTGAAAGGAGCATCGTGCCGGGAGCATAAGCATCCACGAAAGCACGCAGGCGCTTGAGGAAAGCATGCGTTTCGGGCAGGTTTTCGCAATTGGTGCCCTCACGCTCGAAAAGATAGGGGGGGGCATCCACACGAATACCATCCACGCCCTGATCGATCCAGAATTGAACCACGCGCAGCATTTCACGCTGCACCTCAGGATTATCGTAGTTCAAATCGGGTTGATGCGAGAAAAAACGGTGCCAATAAAACTGCTTGCGCATGGGATCGAAGGTCCAGTTGGACTTTTCGGTATCTAAGAAAATGATGCGAGCTTCTTTATACCTCTGGTCAGTATCACTCCAGACATAATAGTCTTTATATTTTTCGTGTTCCGGATGGTTAGGGTCCCTTGAAGCTTGGAACCACGGATGCTCGTCAGAGGTATGGTTTGGGACAAGTTCCACAATCATCTTAAGGCAGCGCTCATGTGCCAGGTTGACAAGCTCGCGAAAGTTGTCCATGTTCCCATATTGCGGGAGGATTCCGTAGTAATCGCTCACATCATAACCGTCATCTCGCAGCGGGGAAGGCGAGATTGGCAGTAACCAGACTGCATCCACGCCAAGATCTTGCAGGTAATCTAGCTTCTCGGTGACGCCTTTTAAGTCTCCCCATCCATCCGCGTTACTATCTTTGAATGCACGCACATAGAGTTCATAAAAAATGGCGCTCTTATACCAATATTGCGATGTATTCATTACCAGCCTTCCTTATCATCGTATCTTTTTATCGGTATTAGGTTTTGAAAAGCCGAACCCCGCTGCATTGCATGAAGTCCGGCTTTTCTAAAGTGCTATCGTCAAACCAGATTAATTATTAACCCTTGACCGAGCCTGCCATCAAGCCGCGCACGAAGTACCTTTGCAATGCCAAGAAGACAATGAGCGGCAGAATCATGCTGACGAAAGCAGCGGCGGTCATCAGATGCCAATCCTGTCCTTTTTCGCCGACTAAGCGTGCCACAGCAATGGTGACGGTTTGATTCTTTTCTCCTAAGAAAACCAGAGCAACTAAGTAGTCATTCCAGAGCCAGAGGAACTGGAAAATGGCAAAAGACGCTAAAGCTGGCACGGAAAGAGGCAGAATCAAGTTGGTGAAAATTGTAAAGTTAGAAGCACCATCGATATATGCGGATTCGAGCAATTCGCGCGGGAGCGAACTAATGTAGTTGAACAACAGATATGTAGCTAATGGTAAGCCGAAACCGGTGTGGGCAAGCCAAATGCCTAAAAATGTCCCGTTCAAACCCAAACCAACATAGTCTTGTAAGATAGGCACAAGGGCGATCTGTAAGGGTACCACAAGCAAAGCAACGATGATGGTGAAAAATATATTGCGACCAGGGAATTCTAGCCATGCAAAGCCAAAGGCAGCAAATGCAGCAATTAGAATAGGTATGATCGTCCCTGGGATGGAAACCGCTAACGAGTTGAGGAACGCACCGCCCAAGTTGTTCCCAACACGTGTGATGGTGTTGCCTTGAGCATCTTTGTAAGTAATCGTCTTGCCTGTCAAGACATCCTGATAGTTTTTCAGGGTTAGATTTGTTGCAAATCCAACCCACTGGTTTTGACTGATAATGAGCGTGCGGGTGCGCTTGTTACCATACCAGGTGGCTTTGGTGCCATCATCTAACTGAACGCCCCTTTGCCATTCCTCGAACATAGCGGTTTTCCCACCATAAGTGATCGGACCATTAACATCTA
>DNSH01000126.1:0-611 GCA_003499715.1 Candidatus Mesolinea sp.
TCATCATTTTCCGGATAGGCAGCTTTAATTCTATCATCAAGCGTTAGGGTTGTCCAAAGCAATCCATCTTCGTAGCGGATATTGATTAGACCCTGCCCCCAATAACGCAACTCAGCAATCGACCGCGAAAGCAGAGTCTTCTGATAGATTGTCGGTAGGTCAGCACCTTTTTCCATGAGATCTGCGGCAATGCGCAGAGCGTTCGGGTTCATGTTGGTTGTGCGAAAGCCGATGGTATCTCCTAATATGCCGGTAAGCAGGCAGGCAGCTACCTCTTCATCGACTTCAAGCCCCCAAACAGGCAATTTCTCAGCTAAGATCGCAGCTGTTGCCACCGCTTGCGGTTCTACGTAGTTTAATCTGCCAAAGGCTAAATTGGTTTTATGGTGGTCAATAACTAAGTCTGGTGGATTTTGCCCTTGTAAAATCACACCGGTACGCTCCAGATCGCTGCAATCCACCACGATCAGCGTGTCAAATGACGCCTCAATCGTACGCTGGACTAGGTCAGACCCTGGCAAAAAGTTGTATTTCTCGGGCAGCCCGTCTTGCAGAACCATTTGGACTTTCTTGCCAGCATGCATTAGGGCTAACCCCATGCCCAGCAGCGA
>DNSH01000126.1:768-2686 GCA_003499715.1 Candidatus Mesolinea sp.
ACCACCGAGTGCGCTTGGCTGAGTAAAGCGCTAATCTGCTGATCCATTCGCCTCGCCTTCATCGCTTGGGTTTTCTGTGGTCTCCTCTTCCGCCTCGTGTTCTTCTCGCAGCAGCGCTAAAAGCGTGTCTATACGGTCTGCCCGCTCCGGGGTCATGTCCCAAAAGAAGTGCAGCTTTGGCATAATCCGTAAATCAATCTCATTGGCTAATTCGTATTTTAGGAAGCCTGACGCATGGTTCAAGGCTTCGAGAACCTCTTTTTCGCGCACGCGCCCCTGGGGAGCAGAAACATAGATATTAGCATAATCTAGCTCCCGATCTACTTTGACATCCGTAACGGAGACATCCGCTAACCGCGGATCTTCGATCTTGGTCAACAAGATCACTGAAAGAACCTCTTTAAAGCGGTCATTAATGCGTTTCATTCTTAAAGGTGAAGGCATCTTAACCTCTCATCGATAGTAGATGGCGTTAACCGCCAAATTGTTCCATCACAAAACATTCGATAACGTCGCCTATCTTAAAGTCGTTAAAATTCTTGATGGCTATCCCAAACTCCATGCCTGCGCGCACTTCCCGCACGTCGTCTTTTTCACGTTTCAGCGAAGCAACCTCGCCAGTATGAATGACCTGATCGTTTCGGATGACGCGCACAGAAGCATTCCTCCGAATTTCTCCCTCAATAACCCGGCATCCGGCAACCACATTGCTTTTAGAAATCTTAAAAGTGGCTAAGACTTCTGCTTTGCCAATGACTTTCTCGACCATTTCCGGCTCAAGCAAACCCTTAAGCGCTTTTTCCACATCCTCCAACAATCGATAGATGATGTTGTAAATGCGGATGGATACGCCTTCATTTTCTGCTAAGTGGCGTACATCTTGGTCAGCTTCTACATTGAAACCTAAGATAATTGCCTCCGAAGCGGCAGCTAACATTACGTCAGATTCCGTGACATTTCCGGTTTCAGCATGCAGCACATTGATGACCATGTCTTTTTCTTTTTTGCCGAGCTCTTCTAAAGAGTTGACAATGGGCTCCAAAGAACCATAGACATCCGCTTTTAGGATCAGGCGAAGCTCTTTAGTTTCGCCGGATTTGAAACGCGCAAACAGTTCCTCAAGCGTAGCACGCTTGGCGCTGCGCTTCGCTTCGCGTTGGGCAATGCGTTCGGCAACAATTTGGCGGGCTTCTTTCTCGTTGGAAACCACTTGGAAGAGATCCCCAGCCTCAGGTAGTTGATCTAAACCCATGATTACTACCGGTGTGGAAGGTGGGGCTTCCTTTATGCGTTTGTTACGCTGATCGAACATCGCTTTAATCTTGCCCCAGCTCTCGCCAGCCACAACAACGTCGCCAACCTTTAATGTCCCATTTTGCACCAAAAGCGTTGCCATTGGACCGGTCGTTTTCTCTAACCTGGCTTCAACCACAGTGCCAATGCACTTTCCCTTGGGGTTTGCTTTGATCAACATGCTATCTGCCACCAATAAGATCGTTTCCAGAAGGTCATCCAGACCTTGCTTCGTCTTAGCTGAGACCGGTACGACAAATGTGTCCCCTTCCCATTCATCTGGCTGCAGGCCGATTTCGGCTAATTGCCGCTTGACGCGATCGGGGTTGGCATCTGATTTATCAATTTTATTGAGTGCAACGATAATCGGCACTTTTGCCGCTTTAGCATGGTTAGCCGCTTCTCGGGTTTGTGGTTGCACTCCGTCATCGGCTGCCACCACCAACACAACGATATCCGCACCTTGCGCACCACGAGCACGCATAGACGTGAATGCAGCGTGACCGGGTGTATCTAAGAAAGTTATCAACCGACCCTTGTGCGTGACTTGATAGGCGCCGATGTGTTGGGTGATACCACCAGCTTCGCCTTCAGCCACGTTGGTATGCCGGATGGCATCCAACAA
>DNSH01000126.1:2845-29058 GCA_003499715.1 Candidatus Mesolinea sp.
ACCGGGGGTCGATTTACCAACTTTGCCGGATCCTCTTCAAGGATTACGCGGCGCCAAAGAGGCACCTCGCCAGTCTCTTCTTCCTTGACCTCTTCCTCTTGTTGAACCTGAGGTGTATACCCCAATTCGGTGGCAACGACTGCCGCCGTATCAAAATCAATCTGCTGATTAATGCTCGCCATCACGCCATTCGACATCAAAATCTTGATGACCTGCACAGCGCTGGTATCGAGTTCATTCGCCAGCTCGCGTACGCTCATGCTGTATGGGAGTGTTATTGTTTTCTTCCCGTCATTGCTCATATTCCACCTCACTTTTTCCATTCGTTATAGGCGGCAACTTCACCTGCAAACCTATGAGCTGAGCCGGGAAGGCGTTACATGGTCATTCTTCCTTAAGTCGTTTTCTTGCCTGAGGTGCACGCTCTTCTGCCGGTGCTTCTTCAGGTAAACCATCCATGTACGCAGTCAATGCGACCAGATCCTGCTCAGAGATTGAAGTGCGCAAAGCATTAGCAAGTGAACCTTTCAGCCCATGCTCCCAGCAACGCTTCGCATCATGCAGATAAGCCCCTCTTCCGGCAAGTTTCCCTGTGGGGTCGATCCTTATGCCTTCTTCCGTGCGAACCACACGGATCAGGTTACGTTTGGGTAAAACCTGCCGGCACCCTACGCAAGTGCGTTGCGGAATATGCTTTGGTTTGCTCTTGCTTTTTGCTGCCACCTTTTCTCTGCTTTAATATTTAACTTTCAGCTTACCAATCTTCATCCCAACCATCCTCCTTGCGATGTTTGTATCGCACAAAGGATTCATCTTTGTCGGGGTCGTACTCTACGGTATAGCCCTTTTTCTTCTTGCCTTTCGCCTTCTTTCCGCCACGTGAGCCGATTGGCTCTTCATCCTCAGGAGCAACCTTCCGCATCTCTTTACTGCGCAGCAAGGTGTCCATGTTGAAGAGTTCCTCAAAACTCTTTTCTTCGCTTTCTTCTGGCTCAAGCTCAACAACTTGCTCAGCAGCTGGTTCAGCAACAATTTTAGCTTCTTCTGCTTCAACGAGCTCGGCTTCTGCTTGCAGCTCAGCCTCCTCAACAGGCTCAGCAACTTCAGTTGTGGTTTCCAGTGCTTCCTCAGGGGCCGCCTCTAAAACTTCGGCTGGTGCTTCCTCGGGGAACTTGAAGGTATTGACTAAATCCATAATTTCTTCGAATGTTCGCGGGCCAATACCGTTGTAAGCAAGAATCTCATCTGGGTCCAACTTAGCCGTCAACATCAAGTCACCTAATGTTTCAATGCCAGCTTCCTGCAGAATAAAAATCGTATGCTCCTTGAGCGGAACATCCATAATCGAAAGTTCGAATGCACGCGGATCGATTGTTTCTTTCACCGCTTGGATGCGGGCTTGTTCTGCAGCATCTTCCTCCCGGCGGATAGCTTCGCCATGCCGCTCAACACGGTCTACGAAGCGTGCCAAGAAGGAGGTTTCTTCAAGTGTTAAGGTACCGCCTTCTTCCTTCTTTTTCAGCAGTTCTTGCACGCGGACAACTGTTTCAGCCTCTTGCTGTGCCAATTCGGCTAAAGAAGCATCTTCGTTTAGCTTTACTAAGGCTTTGCCCGCTGCTTCGCTCACGCTCATAATATCAATCCGCCAGCCGGTTAGCTTGGCGGCTAAGCGTGCGTTTTGCCCTTCCTTACCGATGGCAAGGCTGAGCTGATCTTCTGGAACTACCACCGTTGCAGTTTTATTTTCTCCATCAGGACGATTGAGGTAAACCCCCGTCACTCTTGCAGGGCTTACCGCCTTTGAGATAAACACTGCAGGATCATTGCTCCATTCGATGACATCGATTTTTTCGCCGTGCAGCTCATTGACAATTGCTTGAATACGCACACCGCGCTGCCCCACACACGCCCCAACCGGGTCGATGCCAGATTGCGTGGCAGATACTGCCACCTTAGCTCGCTGACCAGGCTCACGGGCAATCGAACGGATCTCAACGATGCCATGGTAAATTTCCGGCACTTCGTTTTCGAGCAGGCGCCGCAAGAAGTTGCGGTGCGTATGCGAAAGTTTTATCTGCAAGCCCTTGGGAGAGTTGGTAACCTCGTAAAGGTAAGCGCGGATGCGCTCATGGATGCGGAAACGCTCCCCAGGAATCATGTCCTTGCGTTCCATAATACCTTCCGCTTTGAGGTCCAGCCCGATCGTCGCCTGACGCGAATTTACCGCCTGTACCACACCACTCACGATTTCACCCACTTGTTTGCTGAAATACTCAAACTGTTGATTTCTTTCAGCGTCGTGGATTTTTTGCTGGATGGCTTGACGGGCAGTTTGGGCTGCAATGCGCCCAAAATCTGCGGGGGTCGACTCCACCATCACCAGGTCCCCAATTTGGGCTTCTGGATCATACTTGCGCGCTTCTTCTAAGGTCACCTCTGTGCGTGGGTCTAAGACTGACTCAGCGACTTCTTTCTCGACAAAAACTTGCACATTGCCACTTTCCAAATCAATGTTGGCTTTGACGTTTTGTGCGGCAGAAGCGCCCACCGATTTGCGGTATGCGGCAATCATCGCCGATTCCAAAGCGCTCAGGATCACTTCGCGTGGAAGTTGTTTATCTTCTAAAACCTCGTTGAAGGCTAAGGCAAACTCGCTTTTCATATTCCTCTTACTTTTTTCCTCTTATACAAAGAAAAGTGGGTCGCGCCCACTTTTCACATCGAAAAGTATTGCTCTCATGAGCACATTTATGTTATCATAGATTTGCAAAAATGCAAGGAAAAAGAGGATATTTCAGGAGGAAAGCCAGCTAAAACTATCAAAATATTATTATATTTAATCTATTTTTCAGGGGGTCATCAGTATAGTCGTGCTAAGTATTGTTCGGGAAAGGGAAAATGCAATGTTTACAACAAAAAATCTAAGTTGGTTTGTAATTATTCTCCTCACGGTTGTTTTCTGCTCATTGATGACTGAAACCGCCTTCGCGATTGCGACGGACGAGACCGATGGTGCAGTTCTTTATGTCAAAGTAGGCGGTAATGGCGACTGTTCCACCTGGGAACAGGCTTGCGAGTTGCAAACAGCCCTTACGACCGCAAGCAGTGGAGATCAGATTTGGGTTGGAGCAGGAACTTATAAGCCAACTACAACAACTGATCGAAACATTTC
The DNA here is from genome assembly GCA_003499715.1 of Candidatus Mesolinea sp. Taxonomy (GTDB): domain Bacteria; phylum Chloroflexota; class Anaerolineae; order Anaerolineales; family Anaerolineaceae; genus Mesolinea. Next base: position 6,018 of record DNSH01000126.1, read on the forward strand.
TTTTGTTTTGAAATCTGGCGTCGCAATTTATGGCGGATTTCCAGCAAATGGAGGAGATTGGCCCTCACGCGCCTGGGAAACAAACACAACCACCTTGAGTGGCGATATTGGCGTTCAAGGAAACAGCAGCGATAATAGTTACCATGTCGTCTTTGCTGGAAGTCTCGAGGGTGGTGTAGATACCTCTTCAATCTTAGATGGTTTTACAATAACAGGCGGAAATTCTGATTCAAGTGGCGGTGGAATTTTGCTTTCAGAAAGTAGCCCTACCCTTAGAAATCTTAAATTTACAGATAACATTGCTCTTAATTACGGTGGCGCTATGCACAACACCATGGATAGCAGCCCCACTTTGGCAAATGTAATATTTGTGAATAATTCTTCTGCAGAAATGGGAGGAGCAATTTATAATTCTTATAGTGGTGATCCAACTATCATAAATGGTATTTTTGAGAATAATATGTCAAAGATAGGCGGAGGAATTTGTGATTGGGTAGGAAGTAGGTCAACTTTAAAAAATGTTGTCTTTAATAACAACACTGCCACTAATGTTGGTGGTGGTCTATATATATCAAACGCAACAATAGAAAATGCTGAGTTTCATGAAAATTCTGCTTTATCTGGAGGGGGAATATTTAACGCTGGGAATTCAAATTTGATGAATGTCGATTTCTATAGAAATTCTGCGAATTATGGTGGGGGAATATATAACGATTACGCAAATCATCCCACATTATCAAATGTTATATTTAGAGAAAATACTGCAGATTTCGGTGGGGGAATGTATAACTATGATAGAAGCAATCCAATTATAGAGAATAGTACTTTTTCAAGTAATATTGCAATGAGGGCTGGTGGAATATTTAATTCTTCTTATAGCAACCCATTATTAATTAATGTAACTTTAAGTTTCAACATTTCATATTTATATGGGGATTCCATGATAAACTCCAATAATAGTAATCCAACTATAATAAATTCAATTTTCTGGGGTTCAGGTTCAGATCAAATTTATAATGAGGGGAATAGTAATCCAACAATAACATTTAGTGATATTAAAGGCGGCTTTGAAGGAGAGGGGAATATTGATTTGGATCCTCTCTTGGGTCCACTGCAGGATAATGGCGGCTTTACCTTCACGCACGCATTATTGCCCGGAAGCCCAGCCATCGATGCTGGAAGCCCAGACAACTGTCCATACCATGACCAGCGCGGATATCCACGCCCCATAGATGGCAACGGAGATAGTGTGGCACTCTGCGATATGGGCGCCTATGAATATGGAGAATTTTTGCTCCCACATGTTTTCCTTCCTTTAATTCAAAGATAAGGCTCTAAAAGCAACCTTTCAGACCACCCTTCATCCGAGTGGTCTTTTTTCATTCAAGCAAAACGGATTTACCGTCATCTTCGTTTATAATCTACTCAGCAATCCCAGGAGGTGAGCATGGCACAAGAAAAACTTTGGTGGCAGCACGGCATCATCTATCAGATCTACCCGCGTTCCTTTCAAGATACCAATGCTGATGGCATCGGTGACCTGCCTGGCATCATCCAGCACCTCGACTACCTGCAAGACTTAGGTGTTGATGGCATCTGGCTCTCACCCGTCAACCCATCCCCTGACCGCGACTTTGGCTATGACGTCGCCGACTACAATGATATCGACCCTAAGTTCGGCACGATGCAAGATTTCGATACCCTTCTGGCTGAAGCTCATAAGCGCGGTATCCACATTATCCTCGACCTGGTGCTCAACCATACCTCTGACCTGCACCCCTGGTTCCAGGAGTCGCTCAAATCCCGCGAAAACCCTTATCATGACTGGTACCTTTGGCATGATCCTGCGCCAGACGGCGACTACCCCAACAATTGGGTCTCTATCTTTGGTGGTCCAGCTTGGGAATACAACCATGTCCTCAATCAATACTATTACCACATGTTCACACCTCAGCAACCCGACCTTAATTGGCGCAATCCACAAGTGCACCAAGAGATGCTGGATGTGTTCCGTTTTTGGCTCGACCGCGGCGTGGATGGCTTCCGCTTAGACGTTTTCAATGAATATTTCAAGGATAAAGACTTCCGCAATAACCCGCGTAAGCCAGGCATTCACCTATTGCCTTTTGACCGTTATGAGCATATTTACGACACCTCGCAGCCGGAAATGTTCCCCCTCCTGAATGAAATTCGCGGCATTGTGGATAGTTACCCCGAGCGTTATGTGGTTGGGGAAACCTTCTTAGCAGATGCCGTACACGCCCGTCTCTATATCGGACCAGACCTGCTGCACGCCGGCTTTGACTACGGCTACGCCAAATCTCCTTGGGGTGCGCGCAGCTTTGGTAATGCCATCGCATTTTGGGATGCCCTCCACGGCGAGGAGGCTTGGCCAAATTACTTCCTCAACAACCACGATACCCCGCGCTCTTCGGTGCGCTACGTCACCGGGGAGAATGACGCCCGCCTCAAGCTCCTGGCAGGCATGCACTTGACGGTGCGCGGTACGCCTTATCTCTATTACGGCGAGGAAATCGGCATGCGCGATCCGCGTTACCGCCGCCGAGAGCTACAAGATCCCGTCGGCAAGCGCTATTGGCCCCTGAATAAGGGCCGCGATGGCTGCCGCTCACCGATGCAATGGGATGCCAGCCTTAATGCGGGTTTTAGCCCTGTGAAGCCCTGGCTGCGCACCAATCCGGATTATACGCTGCGCAATGTTCAAGCGCAAAGCGAAGATCCGCATTCCCTCTATCATTTTTACAAGCAACTGATCCAGCTGCGCCGTGAGTACCCGGCGCTCCACGCTGGTTCTCTTGATCTTCTCCCGCTGGAAAACGAATCCGTCTTAGTTTATAAGCGTTCGGCTGCAGAGCAGCAAGCCTTAGTTGCGCTTAATTTCTCCAATCGCGAGCAGACAGTTTCTATCCCCTCGCCGGCAGCGAAAGGCTCTGAAACCGAAAGCCAAGCTTGGCAGCTGCTCTTTGGCGGCAACGACACAGTCCAGAGCGCTTTGAAAGAAGACCAAGTCCAATTACCAGCTTATGGTTTGGCAATTTTGATCGCCTGATTCAATCAGGGAAAGGCGGAAAGCTGAGTACCTCTACTTCAATTACATGTCATCCTGCGCCTTTTGTGCCCGGGCAAAGTCAGGCGCAAACCGGTTTACCGCTGGAGCGCTTTCTACCTCCGTATTTCCCGGGTATGGCAGCTCGCTGTGTTGGGCAGTTCGCTGAACCGGGTAACTGGATCTTAGACCCATTTTGCGCGGATCCCTTCACTGACCTGGAGTTAGCGCGCGCAGGCTATCGTGTATTAGTGACAGCCAATAATCCCGTTGCTGCATTCATCTTGGAAGTTTTAGCTTCTGCCCCTTCCGTCACAGAGCTTGGTAATGCTCTCCAAGCCTTGGCAGGGTTGCGCATGAGTGATGGTGAGCGCTTTGAAGATTACATCAACAGTTTTTACCAACTCCCCTGCCCAAATTGTGACCAAATTGCCGAGGTTGCTAACTTCATCTGGGAAGAAGACCGTGACGAACCTCAAATCCTCCAGATAACCTGCCCCCACTGCGGTTTTTCTGCTGACCTGCCTGCAACGCCTGAGTTGCTGCAATCCCTAAGGGCACTGCCGTCCTATGCTCTTCACCGCGCACGTGCTTTGGAGCTTGCCGCCAGCCCTGATGATCCTTTACGCCCGGTGATGGAGGAGGTAATCCGATTTTACTCACCTCGCGCGCTTATTTTACTGCAGGTCTTTCTCAACAAGCTCAGTGACCCCTTGCTCACAGAGCGTCAAAGAACACTCTTGCAAGCGCTTTTCCTCACAACAGCCGACCAAATAAATCAGCTGTGGGCTTATCCTCTCGGGCGCAACCGCCCGCATCAGCTTATCCGACCGCCCGCCTACCAGGAAACCAACTTGTGGCATGCTCTGCTTCGTTCCCTTACCCTTTGGCAAACCCAGGAGCCTGAAGTGGTGCTCAAACCTTGGCCTGGCGTACCCCCTCAAAAGGGCGGCATCAGTCTCTTTCGCGGTCGTTTGCGTGAATTAGATCCACTACCCGAACGCCAATTGCTAAACCTAGCAATGGCTGCCATGCCGCGCAGAAATCAGGCTTATTGGCATCTTTCAGGCTTATGGACGGGTTGGCTATGGGGCAAAGAAGCCCTTTCGCCTCTACGACATAGCCTGCTGCGCCAGCGTTATGACTGGACATGGCATACCTACGCCCTCACGAAAGTGCTCTCTCATCTGCCCAAGCTGCTCCAAGCGGAAAAACCAATTTTGTTACATATCGGCGAGCTGGACCCACTCTTTATGCTCTCTGGGGTATTGGGAGCACAAGAAGCTGGCTTGCAAATGCAAACCTATGCTATGGATGGTGAAGAAAGTACCTTGCAAACTGTTTGGAGTCTTCCCTCTACAACGCCAAAACCCATCGGACAAAGCCTGCAGCTATGCGCTCAACAAGCAGTTCAGGATTTGCTTACCCAAAAAGGAGAGCCTGCTACCCATTTAATGCTGCTCACCCAGATTGCGCTTCAGGCACATGGTATGGGGTTATTGGCTGGTCAGCCTCAGGCACAGCCAAACCATACACTAAATGAACTACAATCCGAGCTTGAGCGCATATTTTTGGATACATCCTTGCTTATGCGCTACAACCCTGGTGCCACAGTTGAGAGCGGTCTTTACTGGTTGGCTGATCCAGCTGAACAGCTGGTGCCGCTAGCAGAAAAACTGGAGACAAGATTGCTTGCGCTTTTGGCTGAGAATCCTCACCCAAAGCATCAGGAGGTTTTACAAAAAGCTTATCAGGACTTCCCTGGGCTGCTTACCCCACCATCGGAGTTGATCGAAACGGTATTAGGCGCTTACGCCGAAAAAATCGATGGCGAAAACCCTTCATGGCAACTTCGCGCCAGAGAAGAAGCCAGTGCCCGCCAGCGAGATTTAAAAGAAATGTTCACTTTACTAGAAATTATCGCTAAGCGCCTAAATTACAGTATTAAGCGGCAAGGTGAGGTGATTACCTGGCATGATCAAAGCGGCAATCTTATCTATAGCTTCTTCTTGCTGCTCACCACCGTTACTACGCCGCTGATCTACACCTATTGCAATTTATCTGGCGAAAAGTACATCGTGCTTCCTGCCAGCCGATCCAACTTGCTCACTTATAAGCTCAAGCGTGACCCGCATTTGCAGGAACTTTGCGGACAGAGCTGGCATTTTATCAAATTCCGCCAAGTGCGCATTCTCGGGGCTGAACCACTTCTTACCCGAGATTCCTTCCCAGTGAAGATTCTTGAAGATCCTCCGGAATACCAGCGCTCCCAGCTGCCACTTTTCTAGATCTAATTTTTCAACGCTCATTATTCTACTTCGGTAGGTTCTGGTGTTGCTGAAGTAAGCACTTCTGATGAAGAACCATTAGATATATTAGTTGGTGACTCTTGTGTAGGTATTGGAGTTGGGGTTTCTGTCGGCTTGGGCAAGGGAGTCGATGTTAATGTAGGAGTCCCAGTTTGGGTAAGTGTTGGTGTGAATGTCGGCGGAGGAGTCAGTGTAGGGGTGTTGGTTGGAGTAAAAGTTGCCGTGAGTGTCATTGTAGGAGTCAATGTAGAGGTGTCGGTTGGGGTCGGAGTAAGGGTTTCGGTCGGCGTGGGGGTTGGCACTTCCAATGCGAGGGTGAAGCGTTTTTCTGCTTGCGTATCCACCGTGCTGCGCATCAGAACGCGCAAGGTTACCACAGGCGCTTCCACTACGGTCAAATCCCATTCATAAATCTCCTGAGGTGTATGCGCTGGGTCATTATTCCAATCGACCAACACATTCCACTCCACTGGGTCTTCGCCTTCACCCCAATCGATGCGGAAGTCCCGGAAATTCGCTGTGGCGTCAATTATCCCGATAATTTTGAATGGATTTTCCCGTATAGTCTGTCTGTTGACCAAATTGAGCTCGATGATGGCATGCGGATCATCCGGCTGGCACTCCCTTTCGGGCAGAATGACTGGCGGGTTCGGAAAACCGTAGTTATCCGCCCATCGTCTCCCCTCCTCAGTCTCCTTAAGCCACCGTATGGCAAATTTATCAGTTACATTGATAACCAATTCCCGCTTAGTCAGTTCCGCGCAAGCTGCCGAGGCTTTCAAGCCAGTCCATGTGTCAATTTCAACTTCTTTCCAAAGGTCTTCTTCCTTCGGTGCGGGCAGCTGGTCAGAGGCAAAATATTCCATGCGCGTACTTGGGCACCACTCAGATGGCTTGGTGCCAGAAACCGCACAAATAACCTCATCTTCTATATCTGCAGGCCGCCTAAAAGGCGTTGCTTGCCCGCCATAGATTAAATTAATCCCATCCTGCATTACTCTAGCCCAAATCGGGGCTGCCCCGCTGATACCAGTGGTGTTGACCATCGGGGAGTAATCTGCGTTACCCACCCATACCCCTACTGCCAAATCGGGGGTGTAGCCTAAGGTCCAGTTATCACGAAAATCATTGGTCGTGCCGGTTTTAGCTGCCGCTGCAAAGGGTAAGTTGAGGATTGAATCCCAGCCGAACATGGGCGCACGGGCTTCGCGATCCGAAAGTATCGAACTTATCAGGAAAGCATGGGCTTCCCGAATTACTTGGTCACCGGCTGGGGGGGTGTATTCAAAGACGGTCTGACCAGTATAGTCGACCACCTTAGTGACCGCAACTGGTGCCACACGCCTGCCTTCATTAGCCATCACCGCATAAGCTCCGGTTAATTCCAACAGGCTCACCTCACCACCGCCCAAAGTGAGTGAAAGCCCATAGTCCGGGCGCGTCAGGCTGGTGATACCTAATCGCTTTGCCATAGCGATAAAACCGTCTTCTTGTAGTGTGGCTGGATTATCGTAGATGCCGACATATTGCAGTGCTTTAACCGCTGGAATGTTGTATGAATTAGCTAAGGCAGTGCGCACCGTTACCGGTCCATGGAAACGTCCGTCGTAATTAACCGGTATATAAGGCGCGCTTGGGTCGCCTTCTATGCCAGAAGGCGGAAACTCTGAAGGTACATCCCAAATGAGCGTTGCAGGTGTCCAGTCTTTTTCGAAAGCTGCCAAATAGGTAATGGGTTTAATCGATGAGCCTGGTTGGCGGGTTTGTGAGATAGCCATATTGACCTGCCCGCTAATGGCTTCGTTATAGAAATCCGCTGAACCAACCATGGCTAAGATCTCGCCAGTTTTAGGGTTGATGGCAATTACTGCCCCATTGGTAGCATTATTAGCGGTCATCGTGGCTAATTGGTCTTGTACGGCTCTTTGGGCAGCTTCCTGCAGGTTAGGGTCAAGCGTGGTGTAAATGGTAAAGCCCGAACGATAAATGGTTTGTGCATCAAATTGCTGTTCGAGCAAGGATTGGATATAAACCACCCAATGCGGAAAGCGCATCGTGTTTTCTTTTTGAACGAAAGCGTAAGTTTCTATCTGTTCACGGGCAGCCAAAGCATCAGCTGCACTCACACAGACCTTATCCAAGTTTTCCCCAATATAGATGCAGTTCTTCTCCTCGCTGAGCTGATACATCAAGACCAACACAGCGCGGCTGCGAGTAAGGGTTGCCTCCCGGTTGTTATAAACATCATAGACCGCCGGCGACTGGGGTAAGCCAGCCAAAAAAGCAGCCTGCCAGAGCTCGAGATCCGCAGCGGTGGTATTGAAGTAAGTCTCTGCAGCTGCTTCCACACCATAAGCCAGGTTGCCATAGTAAATTTCGTTGAGGTATAGCTCCAGTACTTCTTCTTTGCTATAGCGGCGCGTGATCTCAGCTGCCAAGATGATTTCGCGGGCTTTGCGTTCATACGATTGCTCGAAGCGTTCATCTTGCAGTAGGAGCATACGCGCCAATTGCTGTGTGATGGTCGAAGCTCCGGAGACAATCTCGCCAGAGGTATAGTTTTGCCAGAGTGCTCGCGCCACAGCCACCACGTCAAAGCCAGGGTGGTTGTAATATTCTTTATCCTCTGTTGCAATCGTAGCCGCAATCATATAAGGAGAAATCCTCTCCAGTGGCACATAGGTCCGTTTGCCAGCGTTAGGGTCGACCATTTCATAAAGGATGTTACCGTTTCGATCGAGGATACGTGTGGTTTCAAATTGAGAGGTACGCGAACGCAGCTCTGCAACGCTAGGCAAGGTCGAGGCGATGCGGAAATATTGCACCCCAACAAAAATAATGCCGATTAAAAGGAGAGATAAAATAACGCCTAAAATCACTTGCCAAGGAAAGCCTTTCTTTTTCTTCGGTGCTTTGCCCTTTGCGGCTGAGGTGTGGTTAGGCTGAGTGGGAATATTTCCGCCCCCACCAGCTTGTCCACGGATGGGGTGTTGCGGAACTGAAACAGGCTGCGTATCCCCAGATGCTGCCCTAGCCGGGGTATAGGCTGAAGATGTAAGGCGGGTGGCGCCAGCATCTGTTTCAGTAACCCGCCGTGGAAGTGGAACCGGTTGCCCAGCCGGAGACTCTGCAGACTCTTGTGGCGGAATTGTGGGGATGTTATCTTGCAGGCGGTCAGGTTCATACATCCAGCCACCGATTGGCATTACCCTGCGCGTTTGGCTTGCAGAAGGGGGTTGCTGCTCACTACGTGCCCAATGTTCGGTAAAAAAGTCGGTGTGAAGGTCAGGTTCAACCGTTTTTGGTGGGATAGCTGAGATTGGTTCTCCCCTAAAGCCTGCCACCTCCTGAAACCAAGGTCCTGAAGGCGCCGCGAGTGGCTCTGCTGGTTGTTCCTCGCCAGATGCACTTGCAGCGTCCTCGCTCAGTTCACGACCCTGCGATTCTGCTGCTGAAGTTACCTCACCAAGGTCCTGCAGATCCTCACCAGGAATTCGGTCCTCATTGTCATTAGCATCAGGGGAGCTTTGTGTCACTTCCTCGGGAATTGGCACTACTTCCTCATCAGCGTGTACCGGCTCGATGGCACCTTCCGCATCTTGAAAAGCGCTAATCTCGTTGAAATCCCCTTGGGGGGGTTCCTCGGGATAATTATCATTTGGGTTAATATTTTTTTCTGTCATTTGTTTTATTTTAGCATAATGCCCATTTTTTATTTAACGACGGTTTTTATGCTGAGGTTCCCAGTCAGGGGTCAAAGAACACTAGCACTAAAATAAGTGCTGCCAGTGCTAAAATATGGCTATGCTTGCTGGCCCCTTTTTTTATTCGGATCCGATTGGCTTGACCTTAGCTGCAGACCAGCACTTCGGGTTGCTTGACCCCTACGTTGATGCTGTCTGGCAGGTAAATTTAAATCCAACCAAGCCTCTTGCGCTTGAAACCAGCTTTTGCTTACAGGCTAAAAAATTCAGCCTCTTTCCCGTTTTTTTGATTAACCGGCAGCCGATTTGGATCATCAGTGATTTTTTCTCCCAGCCGCGTGTGGACGAGATCTTTTCCAATTATGCGCGCTTGACATGCACGCCAGCTGCGGGCTTCCAGGCACGTTTGGAAGTTTGGGCTCAAACCAGCACCAGCCTGCTCTGCCAGCTACGCTTGAACAACCTAACCGAATCCAAAGCTCTGCTTGGAATTCAAGCCGCAGCGGAACTTTTCCCGTTGGAAGGGAGCGCTGGAATGGCGCCGGTTATGCTCCAATATCAGCCTTATTTATCGGGAAAAACAGATAATCTCTATTTATCCTTGGCAGCATCCGGACAAGCCGCACCAGTCTACAGCCCTTTTTCCGCTTTGCAGTACGAAGGACGAGTTGCTCCACAAGAAGCGCTAACGTTTATTTGGCGCTGCAGTGCTGCATTAGATGAAGAAACCAGCGTAAAACGCGCCTTCCAACCCTTCCCTGAAAATTGGGATGCAGCTATTGCCAACTTGAGGCTTTCGCAAAGAGCAGAGCTCTTAGAAATTAGCACGCCCAATGCCGATTGGGATGCTGTCTTCCTGACTTGCCAAAATACCGCTCAGCAAGCCTTGATTCGCACGGAGGCGAACCCAGAGCGGTTGAATTTTTACACGAATCGCAGCCCAGACTATAGCTATACGCAATCTATGACAACTCCAAAGCTCAACTTGCCGCTGGAACCCAATATTCAAGCGCTCGCTTTGGCACAACTTTTCCAAATGCTTCTACCGCTGCACCCATCAGAAGCAGCGGCTGTATTCCTTGCCCAGCTTCCACTCCTAAGCGATCCCCCCATGGTGCCTGGTTTGGGGCGCAAAGTGCTGCCTTTCCCGTGCTTAGCCCAATTGGCAGTACAGGTTTACGCCCAAACGGGTGATAATCAATTCATAACTGAAATCTACCCACAGATTCGAGAAACTTGCTTGTCTTGGTTCGAGCCAACTCAGGACCGAGATGGAGACGGCTTGCCCGAGTGGGCAGTTTTAGCGCAAACTGGCTGGAGCGATCACCCTACCTTTAATATTTTCAACCCAAAGCGCCTCACTACGCGCATTGCCACCGCAGAGAGTTTAGCTTTGGGGCAGCTCTTGCTGGATGAACTGCTTGCACTGGAAAAGCTCGCCCGTGCTGTAGAAGACCAAGATACCGCTGATCACGTGAGCACTGTCCACGCTAAACTGACTTCCCTTCTGGAAGCGCTGCACACCCAGCTGCCAGAAGCCAGCTGCTGGGATCGCGATTCTCATCAGGTAACCAGCCAAGCGATCCTCTTCGAGGGCAGTATTGCCGAGCTGGAGCAACAAAGCTTGCGGTTGGCACAAGCCGCTCGGATCAACGCAAAGCTGCTGATTGGATTAACAGCTCCAAAGCCTGCACAAGTCCAAATCTTAGGTGAAAGCCCTGATGGCAGCCCGATTGAAGAAACTTTACCGAGCGCTGCGCTCTCACGTTTAGAGGAATTGTTATTCTTCACCACTGAACGCGTTTACCAGAAGGTGAACCATATCAGCATTTCCGAGCTAAGCGACCAGACCTGGTTAACAATTTACGTGGCTGATTTAGGGGTCAGGGATATTGGCTGGTATCTCACTTATATGCCAGCAGAAAATTTTGAACCCTCGGAGCAACCTAAAGCCACCGTAGGCGAACAAACTGCCAATCAAGCTTCGCTAGCTCCGGCTGGCTTTTCTGCTGGGCTTTACGGACTGCCAGAATACGAACAAATAACTGAGTCAGCGAATTTGACAGGAGCAGTCAACCCAGCTTGGAACGGATTAGTGTTAGAGCATTTGCTGGCGATTGGGGCTAAACAGGAGGCTGTAGAGCTCTTTACCAGCCTGATGCGCGGCACTATTCAGGTGCTCAAGCAGGAGCACTGCTTATATGATGGCTATATCAGCCAGAGCGCATTGCCGTTGGGCAAGCGCAACGGGCTCACAGGCTTGCTCCCCTTGCAAACCTTTTTGCAACTCGCAGGGATTCGGCTGTTGGCGCCCGACCGCGTGCAAGTTTCGGGGGAGTTCCCCTTTCCTTGGCGGCTCAGCCTGCGCTACCGCGGCTTAGAAGTAATGCGCGAGGGCAAGAACACCACCGTTACACTGCCCGATGGCAGCGTGCACCATCACTTCGGCAGTCAGCCAAGGTCGTTCATCGCAAAGAACGAGAACAATCCGGGCGTGGACTAAACTAAAACTACCTTAGTCCACTGTCAGCGTCTTGCTCAGGTTGCGCGGGAAGTCCGGGTCATAGCCGCGCCCAATGGACATCTGATAAGCCAGCATCTGCAGCGGCAGCACCGTGAGCAGTGCAGCTATGGGTGCCTCTGCAGCCGGTATAGGGATCAAGTCAGTGGCATTGGCGCGCAGGCGGCTGTCTTCCGCGCCAATAGCAATCGCTCGCCCGCCACGGCAAGTTACTTCATTGATCCCGCTCACAATGAGCGGCACGTCCTCCGGACCAACAGTAAAAATCACCGGAAAGCCATCTGTTACCGCCGAAAGCGGACCGTGCTTGAATTCCGTTGAAAGCATGCCTTCGCAGTGGGCGTAAGTGATCTCTTTGAGCTTCAGCGCCCCCTCGAGCGCCATCGGCAGTGTAGTGCCATAGCCTAAGCAATACAGGTCATTCCAAGCGTTGATCTCCTCAGCCAAAGTACTAACTTTCGGTTCACACATAGCAATGGTCTCTTCCATCAGGTCGGGTAAAGCCTCCAGCGCCTGCCCATCTCCTCCGCCCAAGCGATTAGCCAGGTAAAGGAAGGTGATCACCTGATTGGTAAAGGTCTTGGTCGCCGGCACGCTGATTTCATAGCCACAAGTGAGCGGCAGCCAGGCTGAGGTCTGCTTGGTCAGCGTCGAGCCAATCACGTTAGCCATGCTGAAGCAGGTCATTCCAGCGGCTTGGGCGCGCTCGAGGGCATTCAACACATCCTTCGTCTCGCCCGATTGGCTGACGAAAATGCCTACATCTTGCGCATTGACCGCTGGAGCATATTGGGCAATGAACTGCGGCGCCAAAATGGGGATTACGGTGCGTTTCGCCAGCCGGCCAAAGTAGACGGAGCCAGCCAAGCAGGCATGGTAGCTCGTACCGCAGCCGATGAAATACACATTACGCGCAGCCTCTATGGCTTGCAGGATGCTGGGCACATCCGGATGATGCGCGAGTAGATGCAGCAGTTCCCGCGCCACCTGAGGCTGCTCGTGGATCTCTTTGAGCATAAAGTGGGCATAACCGCCTTTTTGCACCGCGGACATTTCTTCGGTGATCAATTCTGGCTCACGTTCGATCCGGCTGCCATCGCTCACGGCATGCAGTTCGACCCCATTCCAGCTCAGGGTGACCACGTCGCCATCATTGAGGCGCACAATTTTGCGGGTCAACGGCAGGATCGAGGGCAAATCTGAGGAGACGCAGGTAAAACCATCCCCAATCCCCACCACCAAGCCGGAACCCTTCTTGATGGCGTAGAGTTTATCGTCGTAAATGTTGCCAATCACAAAGGCGTAATCGCCCTGTAGGTCCTGATAAGCTAAGCGGATGGCAGTAACCATGTCCTTGCCCTGGATCACGTAGCGCTCGACGGCGTGCACGCAGGATTCGCCGTCATTCTGCGAGCGCACCGTCATGCCTTCAGCCATGAAGGCTTCGCGCAGCTCAACATTATTGACCACGTTGCCGTTGTGCGCCCCAACCATATCGCCATCGGAATCTAAGTGCGGCTGGGCGTTTTCCTTGGATGGCGCGCCAAAGGTAGCCCAACGGAGTTGCGTAATTCCGCGTTGCCCTCGCATCTCGGCAAAGTTGTAGCGCTCTGCCATCTCATCCACGCGACCCTTATCTTTGCGCAAGTCAATCTGGGTGCCGTTGAGCGTGGCGGCGCCCACCGAGTCATAGCCGCGGTAGGTCAGGCGCTTGGCTGCGTCGATCAGGATGGGCCCTAAGGGCTGCTCGTCTTTGGTCACAATTCCGAAAATTCCACACATAGATTCCTCTAGAAATTCCATTTATATTGAACTTAACGCCGAGAATTATAGCGGATAAATTCACCACAGCCTGTTATTGTACGCCTCAGGAAGGGATAAGATAAAATGGAAACCGAAGCGTTCTTCCTTGGTCTCCTGACCATGGAAGAAATTTGACCTTTAGGTCTCAAAAAGGGTGAGACCGGTGGCCAAAATCCTTGCTTGGGTCTGGAGACCGGCGAGACCAAAGCTGAAATCTACCTGGAGCGCTGGCTCTATCCACCTCGTAAGTGGATAAGATAAAATGAAACCTTGTAAAACCAATTAGCACTATGGAAGCTGACCCAACATGAAACCGACCCGCAAGAAAATTCGCTTGCAGCTGCTGCCACTCGAGCGTTACGTTGGCGTGGATGAAAAAGACCCGATCAAGTTTTACCGCCTGCCTGTCATTGGCCGCATGTATCAACGGCGCATCGAGCTTTGCATCGAGCAGCTCATGGGCGGGCAAGCCGTGCTCGAGGTTGGCTTCGGCTCGGGCGTCAGCTTCCTCAACCTCAGCCAACTTTACCAGGAAATTCATGGCCTGGACCTGACCGCGGACGCCCGCCAGGTGGGCGAGATGTTTGCCGGTATTGGGATTCAGACCGAGCTGCGTAACGGCAGCGTTTTGGAGATGCCCTACCCCGACCAGTGCTTCGACGCGGTATTGCTCATCAGTATATTGGAGCACCTGCAGCCCCAAGAGCAGCTTCAGGCATTCCGGGAGATCTGGCGTGTGCTCAAGCCTGGCGGACAAGTGGTTTACGGCGTGCCCGTGGAGCGTCCTTTGATGGTTTTCATGTTCAGCCTGCTGGGCACCGATATCCGCCAGCACCACTTCTCCACTGAGGCAGACGTCCGCAAGGCTGCGCAAGAGGTTTTCGGGCTGGGGAATATTACCCCCATGCGCGGTCCGCTCGGGCTGTTTGGGCAAGTGTATGAAGTGGGGGATTTTCGGAAAGCGAGGTAAATTAATTAAAACAACCCAGGTGAATAAGTGCCTGATGTAAATCAACACTACCCGGGCTGGAACCTAGATTCCAAGAGACATTGAAGCCACTTCCTTAGCACCGTTGCAGAATCAAAAAGCAGAAAAACCTTATGAATTAACCGGATTCTTCTTTAATATTTTTTTTAATTATTGCTTTTTGTAATTTTCTTTGTTATAATAAATTTGTTATTATAATTAGTCCATGCTCAGTCGATAGCTTTTTTTCGTTCCGCTTTTGGCTTTCCCCTCTTAGGTGGAAACTGCCTGAAATTGTCCCTCGTTCAATACAATATTTAACATATGATAATGGAGGTTATCATGAAAAGTTGGCGAATCGTTCTAATTTCCCTCATTGCTGTTTTACTGGTAAGCACCATAAGTGTAAGCGCCGCAGAAATTGAGGAGTCCGGCGCCACCCAACCATGGAGAATAACCAAGATCGATGGATATGGGCATTGGGATGTTGGTACGCACGTTTCCATGGTACGCCATCCTAAAACAGGCAAACTCTATATCAGCTATTATGACTCTGTCAACACTGCCCTCAAGATGGCACACGAAGTCGCGCCTGGCACAGGTAACTGCCGGGATGAGAACTGGGAGTGCGAAACGGTACAAAGTGGCGATTCTGTCGGTAAGTATAGCTCTATCGATGTTGTCTACATTGAATCGTCAAATCCCATCCTCAACCATACCAAAATCGGAATCTCGTTCTACGATGCAACCAAACAGCGCCTGCGCTATGCGACCTGCAACTCAGGCGGTATTTACACCTGCGAGTGGCGGGTTTATAACGTCGATGACTCGTCTAACGAGCAGGTGTATGTTGGGCAATATAGCTCTTTGAAGTTTGACAGCGAAAACGTTCCGCATATTGCCTATCACCGCTACAACTTTCCTCTATTAGTTAGTGGTGTGAAGTTTGCTTCTTATGTCGGTGAAGGTACTGGCAACTGCATTGATGGAGGCAGCTTCGATTGTGAAACTATCGATTCTGCATCTGGTACACTCGGCCACGGCAGTCATACCTCTTTGGATTTTAACTTATATAGCGGAGAGCCCATCGTTGCCTTCTATAATGCTGAGGATGACGCCCTTGAAATGGCTTATCCAACATTGTATCCAGGGAGCGAATGCTCAAATGCTGATTGGACTTGCAGGATAATTGATGACGATGGCAATGTGGGCAAGTACGTTTCTTTACATGCCCCAAAATCTGGATACGATACGTATCGATTGGCGTACTACGATGCGACAAATGCAGAGGTAAAGTATGCTGTTTACGTCGGAACCGGTGGTAATTGTACAAACCCTGCCTTTGATTGCTATGCAGTGGACACAGTGGGAGCTTACACCGATAGTATGAATCCCATCTCACTGGCAATAGATACTTCCCAGGAGGATGATTATCCTGTCATCGCCTATAGCCAATTTGCCACCGAGGGTTGGACCCACCTGAAAATTGCCAGGCCGGCGTCAAGCTACGGAGAGCTCTTCGGCAACTGCGGTGACGTACCACCAGGAGAGCTTTTCCTATATTGGCAGTGCAGCATTGTCGATGTGGGCGGCCAGCACATGCATGAGGGGTATTACGTCGCCTTGGATGTGAACTCGGCAGGGCTTGCTGCGATAGCCTATTCTGAGCTGTATGTCGATTATAGTGAGAACTCTCTTATGCTTGCCCGGCAGCAATTTGAAATGTACCTGCCGCTCATTCAGCGCTAAGAGGCGAAAGGATAATCATAAAAATTTAACTTTAGGCCTTCTAATTTTTGAAATCGAGGTTAAATCACTTAAGGAGCAGCTTGCCATAAGCAAAATGCCCCTTAGCTGGTATAGTTCTCATCGATTTGGGCACGACAAATCGCTCAAGATCGGTTAGATTTGCTTAATTCTGCTACCTAAGGCGAAACCTACTAGAACATCAGAGGTAATCAAGCTAAACAGATAGAAATATGTCTTGAACATGAGCTCTTGCCGTAAATATAGATCCGAAATCTTTATTTATAGTGAACAAAAACTGGCTTCATTAAACGAACGCATGAAGCCAGTTTGCTCTTATTGCTGCCCAGCTAGCTGGGCCTGGAGGTTAAGCCTTAGCGGTAGACAAAGGCAGTCGCTTCAGATCCCAAGAAGTCAGCATCTTCAGCAAAAACAGCTCGGATTGGCCGTGGCGTCTTGGAGATGTACTTCGTGCTGATGAGAATTGAAGCGTTTCCATTGGTATCGGTGATTGCAGTGCCAATCTCAAGCCATCCCAGTGTATTCCTGACTTTGGTTTGAATAAAGAACCTGATTTCTTTTCCAGCCAGTGGAGCCAGGTCTTCTTCCGTTAAGGTCGCTACTGCAGTGGCTGGATTGCCCTTATAACCTATGGCATCTGGGAGTGTGAGGATAGTACCTTCCTTTAGAACCTCAAAATCCGCCGTATCAGAAGACGGCCCGTATAAGCCCTGGCCTCCAAAAGAAGCTGCGAGCGTTGACATTCCCGCTGGGCCTTGCAGCGTGATGGTCACGGCAACATGTCCATCCTCATCTGTGGTCCCAGACACGCTGGCTGAGCCAATCGCAAAATTAACAGTTACTCCTGCCAGTGGAGCGTCGTCACTATCAAAAAGGGTCGCGCCGACGGTTACCTCATCCGTTACCTGACCGCTTGTCGGGTTTCCCGCGTCCAGAACCAGCGTGGTGCTATCAGCGATGGAAATATTCCCAGTGTCATTTGCCGCAGCTCTCAAGCCGTTCCAGCTCGCGCTGACCGTTGCCGGACCAATCTCACGGGTCGGAATTACTTCGGCTGTAGCGATGCCATAAGCATCTGTCGTCCCTGAATAGGACTCCTCGACTCCATCGCCATCAGCGTCAAAGCTGAAGATAACCTCCTGTCCAGGGATAGGCTGACTTGAACCATTTAGCAAGGTCGCAATGAGCACTCCGGGTTCGTTGCGGCTCAAGATTCGGTCAGATGCGGTGAGAACTGCGCCATCAATAACATCACCAACGCCATCATGATCGCTATCGCTTTGATCCGGGTTAGCCACAGTGGGGGCATTGTCATAAGCTTTGGCAAGCGAAACTTCACCCAGGGTCATCGCCACAGCGTCAGGATAGGTTTTCACAAAATCCAAGAGGGTCATCCAGGCTTCCCACCGGGGCAGGTAAACGGTATTATTTTCCCGGTTGTTCTCGCCTCTTGGCTGAGTATTGTTCACACGGCCGCTCCACTCCACTTCTTCAATTAACCAGGTATTCAATCCTCCAACCTGAGTGATCGATTGCAGATAGGCTCTATAGGCTTCTTCGTTAAAAACATCGTTAGGCGTATCGGGGGGATTAACCTGGAGGTCTGCCGAAGCGTGATACATGCCAAACTGGTCAAATTGCTCCATATGCGAACCTTCAGGGCTAAAAGCCCAACCTAGATAACCCGGTTCTTCTTCGTATTGACTGGCGGAGAAAGACTTGAACCCCAGCTGAGCGGTTGCCTGACGTGAAAGCGCATCGGAGGCATTGTAGGGCGGCGAATAGCTGATAAATGGATTTGCTGAGGTGGTCCAGTCAATCTTTGCTGAGGTGCTTGAGGCACCAGATTCAGCCACCCATTTATCACCGTAATTCCCAAGCAGCGTGTCGTAACCAACGCGCAAGAGCTCAAAATTCTCGGCTTCTGTTAGGCCGCAAGTTTCGCAAGAGAAATAATTTAGGTCTGGATCTGTGGCCCAATCGCCATTGAGAGTATTGCTGATGTGATACGAGCCATGCTGAGCAATCTCTAGCTCTATGTAGTTATTCCGGTCATTGATCCATGTGATTACCGGCGGATCTGTCCAGAGCTGTTTGGGAATAACGACAAGGCTGATCGGGACTTGAGCACCGCCAGGAAGCGTCGTCACTCCAGATCCTTCAACGCCGCAAGGTTCATAATCAGGCTCAAAATCCTCAGGGTCGTAATTTTCCCAACACTTAACTTGCCAGTCGGCCTCCGAAAGAATCGCCGCGTCAGTCAAAATTTGGGTAAACTCATTTTGGAACCAGCGCCCCAGAGCGTCAATGCGCACCACAAAATGCGTGCTGCCTTGGCTCCACTTGATAGAGGCAGCGACTGACTCATCGTAATACAAATCTCCAGGGAGCGGGCCATCAACGATCCCATCCCCATCCGTGTCCTGGTCGAGCAAGGGGTCGCAAGCATCGCCATACGTGTCCGCATCACTATTCAGTTGATCAGGGTTGGCAACAAAAGGACAATTGTCAGCTTCATCTAAAACCCCATCATTATCATCGTCCGGATCAGCCGGATCCCCGAGGCGCTGCCAGGTCTCCATATCCTCGGGATTACCGAGGATGGTATCAAAATCATTATCGAGCTGGTCTAGGGCAGTTAGTGATCCATCGGTGTTCATATCCAGCCTGGGGAAATTGGCGATTTGTGGAGCGTTATCGATGTAATCGGAAATTCCGTCATTATCGCTATCCAGCGGCGGCAATTGCCGCAGCCAATTTACTTTCCCGCCATATTCAGCCACAATAATGTCGTTATTGGCGTCCCCGTTCACATCCAACACCGTCACTCCCCGGGCGACCATGCCCACATCCGTCAGGAGGGAGGCACCATTGAACTCGTAGTTCGTTGGTGTACTTGTATGGATCAACACTTCACCATCGTGCGCCACAGCGGCAGTCTGTGCACCTGATTGCAAGCCGAGGACCAGGTCAGATTTACCGTCACCATTCAGATCCGCTGAGCCCAAAGCGGGAGTGTAGCCAACTGCTGCCCGATAGGAATCATGAGCCAATAAGACATTAGGTCGGGTTGGAAGGGGTGGCGTTGAGGGGGCGTGCAAAGAGAAGTGCCCTGCCCCATCGTTTATGTACAGGTAAATATATAGAGCTCGATCCCCCACCCAAAGGTCAGCGTCACCGTCATTATCGACATCACCCAGAGCTAACCCCCAAGGACTGTTTTGAGTGCTGATGGCAGGGTAATAAACAGCTGAGCAAGCAGTTGGCAAACAGCTGCTGACTTCGGTGATAATCGTCTCCACAGTGAATGTTCCTGCATTATTCCGCAGCAGCTTTACAACCGAATTTGAGCCATCAACCCCGCCAGCGATGATATCTGCATCTCCATCACCGTCCACATCTCCAACGGTCAGGCTGCCAGCATCGGTGCCAATATCGGCCAGGAGCGTGCCGGCGTTGTGAAGCACTCCACTCACGTAGTACGGGCTTTCAACGAAAGTGCCATCGCCATTACCCAGGAAGGCACGCACCTCACCGTCATTCACTACGAAAGGCGCAGTGCCAGGACTATTGGCATTTGCTCCCCAAATGACGTCCAGGTTGCCGTCACCATTAATATCCCCTGCAGCAAAAGCCCAGGCGTTATAGTAAGCCTGCTTCCAGGCAAACTGCGTTGGCGAGGCAAATGAGCCAAGACCGCTCCCAGCAATAAAATGTATGTTGCCTGTTGTTCTGCCGGCAACTACATCCAAGAAACCATCCTCGTTGAAATCGCCTGCAGCAATTCCAAACGGGCGGGTTGGGCTGCCAAAATCCGCGATTAAGCTGGGCGATGCAAAATAAGGATCCCATGGAGGGGTAATGGTGGCATTTACAACGGGCGGCACAGTCGCCGCAATCAAAAGCACAATAATAACAACCAAGCTGAAAAACCGTCTTTTCATTACATACACTCCTTTGTTAATAACAGATAAGTGGAAATCGTTTCATTATTATAGTACAGAAATGCTTGAATTTGTCCTATATTTACAAAAATAGGTGGAAATTGCTGGTTGATCTCGGATAATCCCAGGATAACGCACCAGCTTTTCCTTGGTTTCCGCCTCCTACTGGGAGGGGTTGTGAACTGAACCGGTTAAATACAAAGTGAGCGTGCAGGGGCTCGACTGCCCTCACCCCATTCCGAGGGACCTGAACCAGGTCTTTTTAAACGCAAAGTATGCGTGCAGAGGCTCTATTGTCCTCACAGCCTTGAGGGAGATTTGGCGCGTGCTCAAGCCCGGCGGGCAGGTGGTTTATGGCGTGCCTGTGGAGCGGCCTTTTATGGTGTTCATGTTCCGCCTGCTGGGCACCGATATCCGCCAGCATCACTTCTCCACCGAGGCAGACGTCCGCAAGGCTGCGAAAGAGGTCTTCGGCCCAGGGAATATCACTCCCATGCGCGGTCCGCTTGGGCTATTTGGGCGGGTGTATGAGGTGGGGGATTTTCGGAAGGCTGAATTAGACACTCAGTAAATCCTCGTGTAAAAAAACTCATAAAGAGCTAATAAAAACACCTCTATGAGCTCAATAGCTCCCGCAGGATGTCACCTCTTTGCCACAATGATCCTTGACCTTGCCCAAGATCATCATAAGAAATACAACTTTTCTTCCCATCAAATTCACGTGGAAGCCAAGGGGAAATCGCCTTCCTATAAGACTCCGGCAGCAAATCGTGAATTTTTTCCGGCTTCAATTCCCGAATGTATTCTATAAGGACTTCTCCTAACAAGTTTTGCTTCCACCAGGTATATAGCCGCTTTCCATTGGGTAAAGTTTCATCCATCCGTAAATTGTATTTTTGGATACTATCTTGTGCATCCAAGACCCCATAGAGCGCCGAAATGATGAGTACTTTTTTATCCCGAGCCCGCGGAAATAGCTCCGCAAAGTTACTCCGCTGGTATATGATGCCAGAATAGCGCAAATAAGCTGGCATATATTGAAGTTTTGTTGAAGGAATATTTCCACCCAAATCCGGACCAGCCGGCTGGTGTTTGGTTTGTGCCAGCTCCGATCGCAGGGTTAACAGCCGCTGAAATGTGGCTTTGGATAAATACCCTTCGAGTTGTGAGGGCGAATATTCTGGCGATCCGCCGTCTCTCTTTTTAGCACTGCAGGTAATTAATATCAGTTCCATAAACGACTTACTACTATCCCTACCTTCGGGCAAATGTCATACATCGGGCATTGGAAACAAACTGGGTTGGAAGGACGGCAAAATTCTCGACCAATAAACCACAAAGCCGTATCAACTTGGGCAGGATATGACGGGTTGAGGACGCGAGCGGCACTGATCGCATCCTTCTGATCAACGCGCGGAGCTACACCTAAGCGGTAAAGCACAAGCGTGGTATGTACGTCAGGCTTGATATCCATCTGCGTATGATCTAAATCGGAAAAAGTTACCCCATAGGCGCTCTCGATCAGGATTAAAGCAAGGTTCGCAATCCCATTGCCAACGCCATAAACTGAAAGAAAAGTCTCTTTGACTTCAGATGCTTTCCTATCCTTCCAAATAGCTTCTGCGTCACCAGAGAATTGCTCCACGACAATACGGGTAATATCCTGAAATGTAATCGGCGCCGCGTTTATATAGCGAGGCTTTTTGGGCAATGCATCAAACAGTCCGCGAATTTCTTCCAAGGAAAGCTTATAGAAACGCTGAGGGTCAAAATGACCTACCCTTTGCTGGATCCAATAAGGAATCGTCCAAATAATATCTGCCTTTGTTCCTCGATCGAGGCAAACCGCGGCACAGAATGCAAACGGATTTGCTTTAATCAGTGTTCTAGCACTTGGTTCAGGTGTTGGAAAAAGATACGAGCTATCTACATGATCACGCAATGCAAGCAAGCGGGATGTTATCAAGGATAAGTTTTTCTCGTTAGACATTTCACCTCCGAGTTTTTATTTATTCTTAACCAGTATACAAGATATATAGGCAGATTCAACAGAAAAATCCACAATTGCGGAAAACCAGCAGCTTAGTGATAAGACACCAAAGCTGATCTCCACTATAATTTAGATATGGGGGAGGCAAACGATTCAACGAAGAGGAGATCGAGGCGTGATGCGGGAAAAAAGGAGATCAACGATGGATACTATTTCCTTGGTGATGATCGGGATAGCAATTGCACTACTCGTTTTTGCACTTATCCGCGGAGGCGGGTTAGCCAAGGACGGAGTCAAATTAGCTAGCCAGACTTTATGGAACACGCTGCCGCTCTTGTTGGCAGGTTTTCTGATTGGCGGATTGGTTCAAGTGTTGCTGCCGGCAGAGCTTATCCAAGCCTGGCTCGGGAAGGAAGCTGGGGTCAAGGGAGTGTTAATAGGGTGTGTGGCTGGAGGGCTGGTGCCCGGCTCGCCCTATGCGGTATTTCCGATTGTAGCGGGGCTGTATAAAGCCGGCGCCGGGGTTGGAGCTGTAGTGGGGTTCGTTTCAGCTTGGTCCTTATGGTCAGTTTCGCGCTTTCCTCTAGAGATCGCGCTTATAGACCCCAAGGTAGCAACACTGCGTTATGCGATTACCTTCCTGGTGCCACCTTTGGCTGGGCTACTGGCAAACGGACTGGCAAGGTTTGTTGCGTAAAAAGATAACTCCTCCAAAAGTTTATTAGGAATGTTCCTTAATAAAGATGAGAGATGAGCCAAATTTACAGCGGGGAACTGAACCAGATCATTTAAACACAAAGTGAGCGTGCAGGGGCTCGACTACCCTCGCCCCCTCCCGGGGGACCCTGAACCAGGCCATTTAAACACAAGTGAGCGTGCAGGGGCTCGACTGCCCTCGCCCCCTTCCGGGGGACCCTGAACCAGGCCATTTAAACACAAAGTGAGCGTGCAGGGGCTCGAACCCTGAAC
>DNSH01000037.1 GCA_003499715.1 Candidatus Mesolinea sp.
TACCGCGCTGGAAAGCATGCCAGCTAAGTTAAGCGACTTACCGCTGGCTTGCCAGATGAGGAAGCTAAAGATGAGCAATAAGCCACACACGCCCACCACGGTATTGGTGGCTTCGCCAAAGCCTTTGATCAGTTGGACAATGCCAAGCACTATACAAATCCCTGCCAAGATGGTCAGCGAAAGACGAGCAGGCAGCACCCAATCAGCCATTTGGCCAACGTCTATACCACCCGGCGTCATCACAAAAACGGTCTGCACATCGGCGGAGAGTGTAGCAGCAAAGATAAAATAGATCAGCAAGCCAATGATAATTTCAACGATCCCCATGGAAATCTTGCGCGCGGGGGAGATTGCAGTAAGCTTTTTGTAGGATAGGGTTTGTGCAGTGGTAGCCATTACTTACCTCCCCAACCGCTCAGGAAGACCTGAGTTTCTTCAACTTTAGGTTGTTTCAGACGATAAATCGAACGAATGATAGCCGGCGCGGCTACAAAGATTAGGATGATGGCTTGAATCACGTCTACAATGTCAATCGGGATGGCAGAAACGACCATCATACGCGTGGCGCCGTTACGCAGGGTGCCAAAGAGCAGCGACGCTAAAATCACACCAATGGGAGTGTTATTGCCAATGAGGGCTAAGGCAATGCTATCAAAACCATAGCCTGAAGAAAGACCCAGCGCCATACTGTGGTTGACCGCTAAGATTTGTGTGCCGCCAGCCATGCCTGCCAAGGCGCCGGAGATTGCCATGGCAATCATGATGGAG
This sequence comes from Candidatus Mesolinea sp., assembly GCA_003499715.1. Taxonomy (GTDB): domain Bacteria; phylum Chloroflexota; class Anaerolineae; order Anaerolineales; family Anaerolineaceae; genus Mesolinea. Next base: position 769 of record DNSH01000037.1, read on the forward strand.
TTATCCGTGTTCAGCCCAGCGTAGCGTGCTGCGCGTGGGTTTGTACCTACTGTGCGCAGGTTTAAGCCCCAAGTGGTCTTGAAGAGCAGCCAATTAATCAACCAGGCAATTGCTAGAGCAATAAAGAAGCCCAAATGAAACCGTATCGGAGAAGCAAAAAACTGGGGGATTTTAGCGGTATCTTGGATTAGGGGGCTAAGCGGCATGCCGCCTGAACCAGGCCGCGTCATCGGTCCAGAGAGCAGCCATTCCGTCAGGCGGAAGGCAATCCAGTTCATCATGATCGTGTTGATCACCTCATGCCCGCCAGTCTTCGCCTTGAGTAACCCTGGAATAAAAGCCCAAATTGCACCGCCTAACGCTCCTGCAAGGAAAGCGAGGGGCATATGAATATAAGCTGGCAAACCAGTGATGGCGTAACCGACGTATGTGGCGCAAGCTGCACCAATGAAAAGCTGGCCTTCCACACCGATGTTGAACAAGCCGCTGCGAAAACCTACCGCAACTGCCAACCCCGAAAAAATGTAAGGCGTGGCTTGTACTAAGCTCTCTAGAAAGGGATTGACGGCTGAACGGATATCCCGTGGGTCGCCAGTGGAGATGGCTCTCACAATTTTAGCCGGATCGAGGATCGAACCTGTGAAGAGCGCTCCATATGCTTTCCCAATTTCAGTGAAGGCTTGCCCAAAACCCCGCCATATAGACTCCCCAAAGGCAGCCCAAACCGTTGGGCTCGTGGCGGCGATCAGAATTGCGCCGATAATCAGCCCCGTCAGGATAGCCAGCAACGGAATTGAGATAGTAGACCAAAAGGAACGTTTATGCGTTTCTTCTTCTGGAGTAGGTTCGTTGATTTCCTTTAGAACTTGTTGACCAAAATCAATATTTTCTTGTGCTTGTTCAGTCATGGCTTGGCCTCATCAAAAGGTAACTTCGATTTCAGTCTCACCGCTCAGCTGGACTGGTTCCTCAGGGATAATGCCAGCCATCAGTAGACCGATATAGTCCTTAGAAATGCCCTTATTGGGCACAATCGCTAAAATCTTTCCACGATACATCACTGCGATGCGGTCAGAAAGTTCCATGATCTCATCCAACTCTGGCGAGACAAGCAAAACAGCGCAGCCTTCATCTCGCTTTTGAATGATGCACTTATGGATGTATTCGATCGAGCCAACATCCAAACCCCGTGTGGGTTGGCTGGCTGCTAAGAATTTAATTGGGCGGGAAAGCTCTCGCGCGATAATCACTTTTTGCTGATTTCCGCCAGAAAGCGCAGAAACAGGGGTGAGTGGGCTGGGGGTACGAATATCAAATTCCTGGATTAATTTTTCAGCATGCTCTAAGATAGCGTCATATTGCAAGATGATGCCTTTGGAAAATGGAGCTTGATAATAAGTGCACAGCACCAAATTTTCAGCCACGGGGAAGGGCAGCACTAACCCAACGGATTGGCGGTCTTCAGGCACGTGGGCTGTACCGAGCTCGGTTATTTTGCGAGGTTTTGCATTGGAAATATCTTGACCAAGCAAGGTGATACTGCCACCGGCAATCTTCGTCAGCCCCGTAACAGCTTCGACCAGCTCGGTTTGACCGTTGCCCTGCACTCCGGCAATTCCTAAAATTTCGCCTTCGCGAATTTCAAAAGAAACATCATCTACGACAATGTTCTGGAATTTATCGGCGACGATCAAGTTTTCCATTTTGAAAACTACCTCGCCGGGTTGAGGTTCTTTCTTCTTAACTGTGAGGTTCACCTGCCGCCCGACCATCATGGCGGCTAAGGCGTTCTTATCTGCTTCAGCCGGCGTAGTCTCGCCGACAACTTTGCCTCGGCGGATTACCACAATACGGTCGGCAATTTCCATCACTTCACGCAGCTTGTGGGTAATAAATATAATGGACTTGCCTTGAGCGACCAACGAGCGCATAATCTCGAAAAGTTCGTCAGATTCCTGGGGGGTGAGCACCGCTGTGGGTTCGTCGAAAATGAGAATATCGGCTTCCCGAAAGAGCAGCTTTATAATCTCGACGCGCTGCTGAACGCCAACTGGTAAATCGCGGACATAATCATCCGGGTTCACTTCCAAGCTATATTTTGTGGAAATCTCACGGATCCGTTTGGCAGCGCTTTCGCGATCGAGTATATCCCCCACCTTGACGGATTCTGCTCCTAACATCACGTTTTCGGTTACTGTAAAGACTGGAATGAGCATAAAGTGTTGGTGCACCATGCCGATTCCGGCGCGGATGGCATCCGAGGGAGAATGAATTTCGACACGTTGACCACGGATGAAGATTTCGCCTTCATCCGGCTGGTAAAGACCGTAAAGGATGTTCATAAGCGTGGTTTTCCCCGCGCCGTTTTCCCCTAGTAAGACCAATATCTCGCCTTGATTGAGCTCAAGGTCGATATGATCATTGGCTAATACACCGGGAAATTGTTTTGTGATTCCTTTGAGTTCTAGAATAGGTGGCATAGGAACACCTTCAGACATAGAATTTAATGGTAATTATCTTACCACAAAATTTAAAAAAACGGGTCAGCTGAAAGCTGACCCGTTTTGTGAGTAACGAACGGCATTTACTTGACGGATACTTTGCCGGCAATAATATCAGCTTTCAGCTGTTCAATTTCAGCTTTTAGCTCAGCTGGTACCATGCTATCCAGATTGTGGAATGGTGCAATGTCTACACCCTTATTTTCAAGCGTACCAACCACGTTGCCACCCTTGAAGGTTCCATCGATTACAGATTGAATCACCTGGAAGGTCGTGGAATCCATGAGCTTCATCACGGAAGTCAGGGTAATATCGGCATATTCGGGGCTGGTGAGTACCCAGTCGGAGTCCACACCGATGAGATAAGCATTGCCGCGTTCTTTAATGGCAGCTGCAGAACCCAAACCAACAGGTCCAGCCACAGGCATGATGATATCTGCACCCTCGTCCATCAGAGAGACGGCTAACTCGCGGCCCTTCTGCTGGTCATCGAAGGAGTTGCTGAACAAGCCGGAATCAGGGTTTGCGGGATCCCAGCCTAAGACTTCCACGTTGGTGCCTTTGAGTTGGTTATAATAGGCGACGCCTCTGGCAAAACCATCCA
>DNSH01000140.1:0-646 GCA_003499715.1 Candidatus Mesolinea sp.
TGAATAATGATGCTCAACTTGAATTGAGCGGTGAAAGCGATGGCAAGCCTACCTATCGCATTGTCGGCGATCCTACCGAAGGCTCTATTTTGGTAGCAGCTGAAAAAGCAGGTACCTCAGTCGAGGAGCTGCAAAAAGCCTACCCACGCGTGCAGGAGATCCCTTTCGACTCCGAGCGTAAGCGCATGCTCACCATTCATGCAATTAAGCAGCCAGTGGATGATGATATTTCTCCTTTCACCGCTGCTGACCGTGAGAAAGGATATATCATCGCGGTCAAAGGTGCCCCAGATGTGGTCCTAAATCTATGTACCCACCGCCTTAAAATGGATAACGACGTCGAACCGATGACCGAAGAAGCCCGCCAAGAGATCTTGGCTGCCAATGATGCCATGACTAAAGACGCACTGCGTGTCCTTGGGGTCGCTTATCGCATTGTTCCGCAGATGCCCGAAGATATTACCCCAGAAGCGCTCGAGAAAGACCTTATCTTTGCCGGTCTCATCGGCATGATTGACCCTGCCAGACCAGAAGTGAAAACAGCCTTAGCCGAAGCCAAGACTGCTGGCATTCGCACCATCATGATCACGGGAGACTATCCGAATACCGCCCGGGCGATCGCCGAAGAGATTGGGCTGCTCGAGCC
>DNSH01000140.1:830-1462 GCA_003499715.1 Candidatus Mesolinea sp.
AAAGTCACGGATGTTTACGCGCGCGTCAGCCCGGAACATAAGATGAAAATCGTGGACGCCTTGCGGGATAACCATGAAGTGGTTGCTATGACCGGCGATGGCGTCAATGACGCCCCAGCGATAAAGCGCGCGGATATCGGCATTGCCATGGGCATCACAGGCACCGACGTAGCCAAAGAAACGGCTGATATGGTCCTCACGGATGATAACTACGCCTCGATTGTCTCCGCAGTGGAGCAAGGTCGCGTGATTTACAGCAATATCCGCAAGTTTGTTTACTACCTAATCTCTTGCAATATGGGCGAGATCTTGATCATCTTTATCGGTACGCTGCTTGGCTGGCCACCTGTGCTGACGGCAATCCAGCTGCTCTGGCTCAACTTGGTCACCGATGGGGCGCCGGCACTCGCGCTTGGCTCCGAGAAGGGCGATCCGGATATCATGCAATATCCACCCCGCCCGCCGGATGAACCAATTATCAATAGAACTATGCTAACCGGTATCATCTTGCAAACCATTGCGATTTCAGCCGCGACACTCTCAGCTTTTGCTATAGGACGCAATATCAGCTTAGACCTGGGAGAGACTATGGCTTTTGTTACCCTCTCTGTGAGTGAGCTCCTGAGAGCTTA
>DNSH01000140.1:1604-9221 GCA_003499715.1 Candidatus Mesolinea sp.
GTATTCAAAATTGGGGTTTTCTCCAACCCGATGATGAACTGGGCAGTGTTAGCCTCACTGGCTTTGATCATCGCTGTAGTATATGTCCCCTTCCTGCAGCCGATTTTCAATACTACGGCAATTGACCCTATACACTGGTTGATGATTTTGCCACTCATTCTGCTCCCTTCAATAGTCGCGGAACTTAGCAAAGTACTTATTACCCGTAGAAAACCAAAGGCAGAATAAACTCATAAGCATTCGAAAGCCCTCACTTGTCCTGAGGGCTTTTTTTACATGTTTGAGAATCGTCACAAACTTCTGGTAAAATTCTGGCGTGTTCAGCCAATATAAATTATCTTACTCTAAAGTTAAAAAATCTCCCCTTTAAAGGAATAACCTATGGAAATATCATCGCAAGAGACAACGCTTGCTAATGTAAAGGAAAGAAAAGCTCGGCGTGCTTGGTATTTGTATGATTTTGGCAACTCTGCTTATGCAGCTATTGTACTGCTCGCCGTTTATTCGGCGTATTTCAAAGACGCCGTCGTAGGCGGGGCGGAAGGCACGCGCCTATGGGGCATCTCCGTCGGCATTGCCGCGGTATTGGTTGCCCTGCTTTCCCCTGTGCTTGGCACCATCGCTGATTTCACCCGTTCCAAGCTTCGCCTCCTGGGCGTCTTCACCGGCATGGCTGTGGTCTTCACAGCTGCTTTGTTTTTCGTCGGTCCCGGGGACGTCTTCACTGGTATGCTGTTTTTCATCTTAGCCGAGATCGGCTACCGTGGTGCGCAGGTTTTCTACGACGCCTTACTCGTTGACGTCTCCACACCTGAGACGATTGGCAATATTTCTGGCAAAGGCTGGGCAGTTGGCATGCTTGGCGGGGTCGCCTGTCTCATTGTGGTGCTTGTTCCCCTGCAGCTAATCGGCAATAGCTTTATCCCTTATGCGTTCCTGATTACCGCACTCTTCTTCCTGCTCAGCTCCATTCCAGCGTTCCTCTACGTGCGGGAACATTCTGCCCCAGCCCATCTCCCAGAAGGGGAAAAGGTCATCCCTTTCGCATTTAAGCGCATAGGGCAGACCTTTAAGGAAGTGAAACAGTACAACGATTTTATTAAGTATATGATCGCCTTTCTGGTCTATAACGATGGGATTATGATGCTGATGGATTTTGCTGCCATCATTGGCGCCACCCTTTTTGGAATGGAGCAAGTCCAGCTGATTTTATTTGTCATCCTGATTCATGTGACAGGTGCGGGAGGCGCCTTGCTTTTCGGCAGAATCTCCGATCAACGCAGCAGCAAGCAAGCCATCTTAGTTTCTCTGGGCATTCTGTTACTCGACCTCATCGCGTTGTTTTTCATTGAAAGTGTGACCCATTTCTACATCATCGGTGCTATTGCAGGCTTTGCCCTCTCCGGCGCCCAAGCCGTCAGCCGTACGATGGTGAGCCAGTTAGCACCAAACGGAAAAACAACCGAGTTTTATGGCTTCCTTTCTGTGGCAGGACGCACGTCAACCTTCATCGGACCGTTGGTGTTTGGAACGCTCTCTTACCGCGGGCACGCTTTTTACCTTGCGCGCGGCATGAGCGATCTGGCAGCTGAGCAAGCGGGCTTATATTGGGCAATTGGCTCGATCATTGTTTTCTTGCTGATTGGCGCCATAGTGCTGCTGAGCGTACGCAAAGTAACCGCCGAGCAGCCGATGGTATACTAAGGCAAACTTTTCCTGGAGGAAGCGGCATGAAAGTATTAATTACCGGCGGTGCGGGATATATCGGTAGCACCATTGCCTCATTGCTCGAAGATAATGGACACACCCCCATTATCTTGGATTCGCTCATTACCGGACGGCGCGAGTTTACTAAGAATCGCATCTTTTACGAGGCAGATATTGCTGACCGTGCGATGGTGCGCCGCGTGTTTACTGACCACCCGGATATTTACGCTACCATCCACTGCGCTGCGCTGATCGTTGTGCCTGAATCCGTAGTTCGTCCGTATGACTACTATTACGAAAACGTAGTCAAATCCATGATTTTCTTCAAGCAGCTGAGTGACCTGGGCTATCCACGCGTGGTCTTTAGCTCGTCGGCTGCAATTTACGATGTGGTTCCCGGTTTTATGGTGACTGAAGAGTCCCCTCTGCAGCCACTGAGCCCTTATTCGCGCACGAAATACATGATGGAGATGGTGCTCAAAGATTTCAGCCATGCCTACAACCTCAAAGCTATCGCGCTGCGTTACTTTAACCCCATCGGAGCCGACCCTAAGATGCGCTCTGGTATCCACGTACAGAATCCTAGCCATGTGCTCGGCAAACTTGTGGCTGTGGCGATGGGCGAAGAGCCGGTGTTCAACCTCACGGGCGTGGATTGGCCTACGCGCGATGGCTCAGGCATTCGCGATTACATCCATGTCTGGGACTTGGCACGCGCCCATCTCAACGCTGTCGAGCGCTTTGACCAGGTTATCGCCGAGGCAGCCGAACCTGAGACGCAATATTGCGTGATCAACCTTGGCACGGGCAGAGGGGTCACAGTCAAGGAACTCGTGGCTGCCTTTGAGCGCGTATATGGCAAACCTGTTCCAGTTTCCATCCAGCCGCCCAGACCAGGTGATGTGGCTGGTGCTTACGCCAACGCCGATAAAGCCGAACGACTGCTTGGTTGGAAAGCAGAGCTACCCATTGAGCAAGGCATCGCTGATGCGCTCAAGTGGGGGCAAATTCGCGAGACTGTTCTTCACTACTAATTCTTCAAGGACAAAGAAGCCTGCCAAGAGTTGAGCAGGCTTCTTGATATTTACGGGAATTGACGATTTAGTCCGCGTCTGCCCAGCTGCTAACTTTCCTGCCTAAGCTCTTCTTGTTGCAGAGCCAACCGATCAGCACGCCAAACACAAAGCCGCCGATATGCGCCCAAAATGCTGTTCCGCCCATATCCGCTAAGCCCAGCGTGAGCAACCCATTGAAAAGCTGGAGCACAAACCAGAAGCCTAATAGCAGCGAAGCCGGCAGCAACGTTAGGCGCAGGAAAAAACCAATTGGAACAAATGTGAGCACTTTGACCTGCGGGAAGAGGATGAGATAAGCCCCCAATACAGCAGCAATGGCACCACTAGCTCCCACTGTGGGTATTACAGAGTTAGGGTTCAATGCTACGTGAGCAAACGCTGCCATTATGCCGCCGGCTAAGTAAAACACAAAATACCAGAAGTGCCCTAAACGGTCTTCCACATTATCCCCAAAAATCCACAGGTATAGCATATTCCCCAAAAGGTGTGAAAGACCCGCGTGCAAGAACATACTCGTGAAAATAGCCTTCATATCGCCCAGGTCAAAGCCGGCGGTTACGTTAGCTGGTATCAGCGCGATCTCGTAGAGGGCGGCTTCTAATTTTGGTCCAGCCATGAGCTCAAGGATGAACACAATGATATTTAGCGCGATTAGAGAGTAATTGACGAACGGGAAACGATGAGCACGAATTTCATCTTGAATTGGGAGCATGATTTTCTCCTTTGCAAAAACGATTAGACCAAACTATTTAATAATTCCTTTAGACGCGGATGATCCGCGTAAATCCCGCGCCGTTCTGGCGGCAGCAAGGCAGCAATACGGCACATAATTTCATCGATGGCTTTCTTCAGCCAATCTTTAGCTTCTTCCTCCCCTCCAGGCAAAGGGATTTGGTAGGGTTCACCAAACCTGACAAGAATATCTGTCTTTTTAAGATGCCCAAGCTGCTTACCCAGATCAGCAGTGCCGCTCACCGCAACAGGTAGTACAGGTAATCCGGTTTTGTGCACGATGAGAGCCGCTCCGGGCTTGCCAGGCTGCAACGCACCCGTCGTCGAACGCGTCCCTTCGGGTGAGATTCCCACAATCCAGCCGCGGTTGAGGTATTCGATTGCTTCGCGAAAGGCGCTGAAATCCGAGGTTTCGCGTTCAATCCATATTGCTCTGAGTGTTTCGATTATCCAACGAAAGAAAACTTTTTCCCGATATTTAGTTGCCACGATCGCAATCACATCTTCCCGATTGGTACACATCAAAAGCGCTGGGTAATCCAGACGGCTGATATGATTAGCCGTCAAGATAATCGGCCCGCTGGCAGGGATGTATTCTGCTCCTTCAACACGGAAATTTGAAAGGAGATTAAAACCTGTTCGGATTATTTTAAGTAGAGTTTCTCGTTGCATATTCTGCTTTTTATTCTATCTTAACCTTGGTAAAGTTTTGGTAGTGCTAATATCGTTGGTCTTCAGTCAGTAGATCCGGCGGTTTGCCGCTCCACCTTGCGGCTGAAAAGCACAAAAGCCATCAGTAATATTAACGCATAAACCGCCAAGAAGATGTAGGTGAGATTCCCAGCCACAATAACTTGTGGGCTCAGCTCCAAGATGGCTACGCCATTCCAAATGCCATGCAGCAAGACGGTAAGGAAGTAGGTACCCACAACTTTTGCGGGCTTTTTGCCTTGCCAAACATTTGCCATTGCCCAACCTAGCATACCTCCATTGAAGATGTGCAGGAGGGTTCCGCCTAAACGCCCAATAACAAAGCCTAACCAATCCGTCGAGGTGCTGCTTGCCATAGCTGCACTATTGAGCAAACCTTCGACCAAGGCAAAACCAGCGCCACTGACCATACCAGCAACAAACCCCTCTGCCGGCGAAATCCCGCGCCCTTTTAGCAGCCAAACCCCTAAGGTCTTGAAAGCCTCCTCTATCATTGGGATGACCAGAGCAACCAAAAGCAAAATGCTGATAAATATGGGAGGGGTGCTCAGCAGAGGCGCGAGCAGCTCGACAAGTTCCTCTGGGGCTAAATTAGCGCCTTGTAAAAGGGGCAGCAGGTTTTCCAACGCTTCCATCATCTGCGGATCGCGCCCCAATGCTGCGAGCACTCCCACGACTACCGCAAAAAACAGAACGGCTTCTAAAATCAAGATGAAATAGGTGGTGAAGCTTAGGCTAAAAGTGAGCAAACCCGAATTTCGCTTGGGATTTTTCCCCCACTGGCTCCCCGCGCCTAACCGAAGGAACCAAAGGGCGGGCAGCACCACAGCCGAGGCAGTAAGCCCCGCCGGTAAAAAGCCTTGGGTTGGTTCTTCGGGCAGAAAAAACAGCCGAACTACGAGCGTAATCACAAAGAGCACAACGGGCAGCCAATTGAGCGCAGGCATCGGAGCGCTCAACCAACGCGGCGGATCTCCTCCAGAGAGCGCGCTCATGCTGCTAATCACTGAGGGAAGGCAAACCAATGCCAGCAAAAATAAGGCAACGGTGTATGCCCAAAGCATCGTTTCTTGCAGCTCTGGAGCCATCGCAGGACCAAGACCAACTCTAATCCGAGCCGTGAGAACTGCACTCCCGAGAAAGAATAAGAACACAAATAAAGAAAAGACTAACTGGAGAATGCTCATCCAGTCAGTCTTTCCGCGTTGTTTTAAGCCTAGATCAGAAGGCTCAGCGCTCATTTTTCGTCGATTTCGATCGTGATAATCTTATCGCCGGCAGGGGCATCGGGATTTACTTGCGTGTCGCGCTCAATAAGCTTTTCCAGCACATCAAAGCCAGAAATAACCTTACCAAAAATGGTGTAACTCCCGGAGAGTTGTGTGGCAGGGACGTAAGTGATAAAAAATTGACTCCCATTGGTATCCGGGCCTCCATTCGCCATGCCCACCATATACGCCTCATCAAAGTTCAACTTGTCGCTAATCTCATTACGATACTCGAAGCCTGGCCCAGATATCCCGGTGCCGCTGGGGTCACCTGCCTGGGCGACGAAGTCATGCGCCACACGATGGAAAGTAATCCCATCATAGAAGCCTGCGCGTGCCAAAAATACAAAAGCATTTACCGTCAACGGGGCTTCTTTTGGGTAGAGCTCCACGACGATATCTCCCTTTTCGGTTTTAATGGTTGCGGTGTATTCCTTATTCTGGTCAATCACCCATGGAGGGCATTCCGTGTACAAGCCTTCGCTCTCATACTTCAGCACCTCAATGACCATGCCTAAAGTACTGGCGCTCCAATCGTAAGACCAAGGCCTGCCGTTGAGCAAGATGGTAGGGGTAGCGCTGAGCCCAATTGTATTGGTGCCGTAGTCCAGCGCATTTTGGATTTTATTGACAATTGCTTCACTGGTCAGGTCAGTCATAAACTGCTTGGTATTCAATCCTAAGGTTGTCGCTTCATTCTCTAACCAGGTGGTAAATTCCTCTGTCGAAAGGGAAGACCAGCTGCTTTGTTGGGAGAAGAGCGCATCGTACATCTCCCAAAATTTTCCTTGCAAACCAGCTGCCTCAGCTGCTTGTGCAGCTAAAGTAGCATTGTGATGAATGCTGACTAAGGGGAAGTGGCGAAACACTACGCGCACATCATTGGGGTACTTTTCCATGAGTTTGTTGAGCTCGTTATAAAAAGCAGCGCAAGCTGGGCATTGAAAATCGCTATATTCCAAAATGGTCAATAGCGCATCCTCTGGGCCTTTGCTCCAATCTTCATCGCCAACAGCCGGGAAAACTGAAAGCATGGCAATTTGGTTTTCTGTCAGCTCGGGGAAAAAACCCTGCGTAACGGTGCAGACCATTTTGCCTTTGTCATCTACCAACTGGGTCTCCCCGGTTGGAGCTGTGGTAGGTCCTGTAGCGGCTTCCGTTAGGGTCTCTGTGGGTGCGACGGTCTCCGTGGGTGTGGCTGTAGCCGGTGGCGTAATTGTCTTGGCAGTGCAAGCGCTCACTCCCAGTACCACAACAAATAAGATTATTATCAACTTAGATAGTTTTTTCATAATGTCCTTTCAATGAACTTCCAGCTATGTGTGTAGGGAGCTAAGGAAGTTAATCGTTGATTTTCTCCTGTAAAAATTGCATCACTGCTTGGCGCAGGGCTATTTGAACCGCTTCTTTGGGCTGCATGGCGTCTATCACGCGCCAGCGCTCGGGTTCTTGCCGGCAAAGTTCATGGTATCCTTCGCGTACCCGCTGATGAAAGGCAAGCTCATAAGCATCCAAGCGGTTCCACTCGTCTTCTTTGCGCTTACGCTGCAAACCAATCTCCACATCCACATCTAACAGTAAGGTGAGATCTGGCTTGAGGTTATCCGTGGCAAAAGCTAACATCGCGCGCAGGGTAGCTAAGTCAATGCCGTGCCCGTAACCCTGATATGCCAGTGTAGAGTCACCGAAGCGGTCAGAAAGCACAAATTTACCTTCACGCAATGCCGGCTTGATCACTTGTTCCACCAGCTGGGCGCGTGAGGCTAAAAAGAGCAAAATCTCGGTGCGCGGATGCAGCTCTTGGTTATCGAGCCGCATCAGAATCTGGCGGATTTGGTCGCCAATGGGTGTGCCGCCAGGCTCACGCGTGGTGAGCACGTCCCAGCCCTGCCCGCGTAAAAATTCCGCCAAATCCGGGAGTTGGCTAGACTTTCCGCTGCCTTCTGGTCCTTCCAGAGTGATGAACATGCTCAATCCCTAAAGATGCGCACAAAACGGTTAGGCTCTGTGCCAAAAGACTGGGATACCAAGCTGGCTTTTTGAGCTAACTGATGCTGTTCTCGGCGGACGTTAGCGGAAGCGGGGCGTAAATCGACATACTTTTCACCTGCCAACACCATCTG
>DNSH01000140.1:9388-10223 GCA_003499715.1 Candidatus Mesolinea sp.
ATCATATTATGCGGTGCTGGCACCATAAAAACGTTTGCTAAGAACTGTTCGATCTGGTTCACCGAGTTGGACTTAATCACAAAGACTGGAATGCTCATTTCTTCTGCTTGGATCACGGGTTGTAGCCGCTCGCGATAGTAGCGCCTCTGGGTGACGAAGGTATCCGCTTCTTCTAAGTTACGCACTAAACGAGCAGGCACACCCATGTTTTTAATCACCTGCAGCAAGCGGTTGCGTGCTACGCCAAAGGCATAAATATTCTTCACTTCCTGAGCATGGGCAGGCACATGGGTCTCAAAATCAGCCTCAGAGGTTCCTTCAAGCGGTACCTTCCGGGTGGATGTATTCCCGCTCATACCCCGCTGAAAAGGTGTCTTCTCCATGCCATTTCCGCGCCTGAGCGACTGATTAACGGTGGGGGCTTGGCGCACCTCAGCCCGCTGAATACGAATCTTGCCTTCTTCATCCCAAGAGCGTTCTTCTGGAGGTGTAGGGTAACCACGCAGCAAAGCATCTACTGCCGCAGCAACATCTGTATAAACGCATAAGTGCTGCCGGCTTTGGATCTCTACTAAAACAGTAAAAGTAGGTGGTGCCCGCCGTTCGAGCACCGTTTTCTGCGTTCCGCGTCGCCGGGCTTCATCATCCGAAAGCGTAACCGATTCGATCCCACCTACAAGGTCTGAAAGCGTGGGGTTAAGCAGCAGATTCTCTAACGCATTGCCATGCGCAGTACCGATCAGCTGCACGCCTCGCTCTGCAATAGTGCGCGCTGCCTGAGCTTCCAGCTCCCGTCCTATTTCGTCAATGACGATCACTTCAGGGTTGTGGTTTT
>DNSH01000018.1 GCA_003499715.1 Candidatus Mesolinea sp.
TTGAGACGCTGCAAGCGCGTGGCGCGCAGCTTGCCTTTATGTTGGATGAGGGTGGTGCGGTCACCCGAGGCACGCTCTATGGCATCGACCGACCTGTTGGTCAAGTCGGCATCTCGGAAAAAGGCTATCTCTCCCTCAGGCTAAAAGCAAAAGTAAGTGGTGGTCACTCTGCCACTCCGCCGGAGCGCACTGCGATTGGCTCATTAGGGTTAGCTATCGCTGCCTTAGAAGCTAATCCCTTCCCCCAACGCCTGGAAGTGGTCCAATTCATGATGGGTTTTGTAGGTGAAGCCCTGCCTTTCTTCAAGCGTATGCGCTATGCCAACGCATGGCTCTTCGGCGGTGGACTTAAGCGCAAGTTGGCTGCTCACCCTCTTACGAATGCCCTTACCCGCACGACAACCGCCCCCACGATCATCAAAGGCGGCAGCGCCGAAAACGTCCTGCCAGCCGAAGCAGAAGCATTGATCAACTTTCGCATGCTGCCAGGCGATACTGTCGTCGATGTCTTTCAGAGCGTGAGCGAAATGGTAGGGGATGAAGTCATCGAGGTGCTTCCAGCTCATGGAGAGACGTTGCAAGACGAGCACGCATGGGATCCTACGCCCGTAGCAGATGTGGACTCGCCGGAATTTGAGCGCTTGGCAGAGCTTATCCGTGCCACCTTCCCAGGAGCGCTGGTAGCGCCTTATCTCATGACCGGCGCCACCGATTCCCGCCATTATGCGCCTATCTGCCAAAATGTCTTCCGCTTTTCGCCTTTCTTCCTCACCGCTGAAGAAGCCGCCTTGATGCACACCGCCAATGAACGGCTATCCTTCATTAATGCCGGACGGATGGTTGCCTTTTACCAGGAGCTTATCCGCTTGGAGAGCAGCCTCGCTGCTGAATCCGAAACCAAAGAGGAAACCGAGCTTTTGAAGTTCGAAGAAGAACCCAAGCCAAGGCGCGTAAGCCAACGCAAGCGCCTAAAACAAACTGAACTGGAAGAGGAAATATCCGCTGAAGAGGAAATTGAAATCCAACCTTTACCAGAGGATGATGAACCCTTAGAAGTCAAACCGCTCAGGAGAAACAAAGGGGAATGACCCTTTTTCCATTGAGTTAGCTTTAGCAGCCCTCTATCACAGAGGGCTGTTTTAAACCCTGATTCTGATATACTTACGCCAGCGAGGCATTTTATGAAATCTAAATTCGAAACTATCATCACAGCTTTATTGCTGGCTGTTTTAGGTTTTTCTATCATCTTCTTCCTCCGATCAGCCCTATTTGTTCCTGCCGATGAGGTTCCCGCGCCCACCCAAACTGCAACAGAGCCTTCACAAAGCTTAGATCCTGCAATCGCTGCTTCGATGGATAAAATCGAACAGCAAGTCGCTTCCATCCGCGGCTTAGAGCCAAAGACTAAGGTTCCCCGTAAACTGCTGACTGAAGAGGAATTAAAAGAAATCGTCATCAACGAGTTTTTCGCCGACTACACTCCCGAAGATGCTGCCAGTGATACTCAGGTCCTCTCGCTGCTGGGCTTAATCCCACAAGATTTTGACCTGCTCACGTTTTATCAGGACCTCTACAGTGAACAGATTGCTGGTTATTATGACGATGAAGCCAAAGCCATGTTTGTCGTTAAAAGCGCCGGCTTTACCGGCGTGGAGCGCGACACCTATGCGCACGAGTTCACCCATGCCTTACAAGATCAACATTTTGATTTCAAGGGTAAATTGAATTACACCGAGGAATCCTGTCTGGAAGATTCCGAGCGCTGCGCAGCGATCCAATCCCTCATCGAAGGGGATGCTACCCTCACTGAAATGACCTGGTTACAGACGTACGCCACACCACAAGATATCATCGACCTGCAACGCTTTTATCAGAGCTACCAAAGCCCAGTGTATGACTCAGCGCCTGCCTATATGAAGCTGGATTTTATGTTCCCTTACGACCAGGGATTCACTTTTGTCCAGTCCCTCTTTGGTCAGGGTGGTTACGCTACTATCAATGAGGCTTTTACCAGTCAAAACCCGCTCTCCACAGAACAAATCCTTCATCCCGATCGCTATCCTGCAGACACACCCATCCCAGTAGATTTGCCTGAACTAGCTAATGCTTTAGGCTCTGGCTGGGAAGAAACCGATCGCAACGTGATGGGCGAATGGTATACCTACCTCATCCTTGCCCAAGGTGATAACACCACCAGCCGGCTGGTGGAGAGTAAAGCCTCCGCAGCCGCCGAAGGTTGGGGTGGAGACACGTATATTGTGCTGGAAAACACCGCGAACAACGAAGCTGCTTTGCTCGTGCGCTACGTCTGGGATACCCCCGCAGACGCCAGCGAGGCACAAACCGCCTTTGCGCAATACCTAACCTTGCGCTTTGGTAAAGCGGATAGCGCCGGCATTTATCAGAAAGACGGCATCTACAGCGCGCTCAAGCAGGATGCGGATGGCGGCTTTACCTGGCTGATTGCACAGAGCCTAGAGACTCTAAACAAACTGCTGAGCACTCTTTACTAGGAGTTGCAAAATCCTCTCCTGCGTATGGGCAAGCAAAACCCTGTTAGTGCATCCGATTCTGCCCTAAACTTTTTACCATGACTCCCAGATCATCCACCCCAGCACCTGCACTCGACCGCTCGCGCATAAAAGCACTGCTTTTTGATGTCGATGGCACTTTAGCCGATAGTGATGACCAAATGGTGCAACGCCTGGTCAATCTGCTCAAACCACTGCACTTCCTGATCCCAGAACCGCAGGCACTCACTTTCAGCCGCCGCCTCGTGATGCGGCTTGAATCTCCAGGCAACGCTCTACTCGAACTAGCTGATCGGCTCCACATGGATAATATCATTGCAAAGGTGTTAGATCAGCGCGCACAGAGCCGAGCTTCTCATGCACCTTACCCCGTGATACCTGGCGTCCCGCAGATGCTGCAAACCCTTACCGTACGCTATCCTATGGCGGTGGTTTCGGCGCGCAATGCCCTGACCACTCACGCATTCTTAGAACGCAATGCATTGGCACCATACTTTGCTGTGGTGGTCACATCCCAGACTTGCCCGCACACTAAGCCCTTCCCCGATCCGCTGCTTTACGCTGCGCATGCCCTAAGCGTACCTATCCAAGACTGCTTGATGATTGGCGATACTGTGGTGGATGTACGTGCCGCACGGGCAGCTGGGGCACAATCATTTTCGGTACTGTGTGGCTTTGGCACAGAAAAGGAACTCCGCGCCGCTGGCACGCAAGAAATCCTGCCTTCTACTGCGGATTTAGCTGAGTTGCTTAAATAAATTGAGAATTAATTGCCATGCCTCTTCAAAATCTACTTTATTCTGGATAATAAGATAGTTGAGCCGGTTGTTCCAATCTCTTTCGTATTCTTTCCGACGTTTTTCCAGTAATCTTACGTCGAACTGTCTTGAATCCAGTTCTTTGGCAATAAATTTCTGGGGTAAAACCTCATAAACGCGGTCCATATCGACCCCTAGCGTTAAAATCTGATAAATGTCGTAGATATCTCGTGAAACTGCAAAGCGGCGTTGGCCGGCAATCGCGCGCATCTTTTCGGCAACTATTTCTTCCAAGCTGTAACAAGAAATGTGATTGCCCTCAAATAAGTTACCGTCAGAATAAGGATGGATAATTGGCTTTTCCACAGCTGGCAAGGTAACTATTTCTGCTCTAGTCACGTCCAATTTGATAGCCCTAGGTGGTCCTCCCCACCGTAAAGAGCCACGAAAATAAACCCGAGCTTGATAGGTTTCATTTCCATAATCATCGTTGACTATTTCTAAACGATTAGGCTGGCTGAGAAAATTTGGTCCTTGTTGATCAGCAACCCATTCAGCGCTTTGAGTTATCCACTCTCCTAAATCATCCGGGGTAACAAAATAGATCATAGTAAAATCGAGATCTTCAGAGAAACGGTAGTCAGGAAAGTAACATTTTCGTAAACAAGTCCCTCCTTTAAATACGCAGCTTTGTGACCATTTACTTGTATTTGTCAATCCAAGTAACAACCAACCGAGACTATAATCCAAATCAATAATCATTGGGTCAACTTCTTTTTGCGCTGCCACTCTCCGAATTTCTGCTTCGCTAATCATTTCAAAGGCTCCTAAAAATGCAAAGTTTCAATAGGAATATTAATTTGAAGATTCCAACGGGTAATCACTGGTCCTTTTTTCCCAGAACCAGGTTCTAATTGGCTTATTCCTTTTGATATTAAAGATCGCCAATTTTTTAGCGTAGCCTCCCTATCTGGAATGGGAATAGACATTATCTCAATCAAATATCCTAATCTTTTTACAACGGATCCTCCACCCCAGCGTTCAATATATTGGTCTACTTTTACCCAATCAATATCATTATGCATAGTCTTCAGCGCCTCGGCTAACTGGATTATGCCTCCACCGAGTTCAGGACGATGAGCGATATCGATAATAGTTTTCTCTCGATCAGTCACTGTAATATCTACACCATTAACTCTCTGCGTCAGAATACCAAAAAAATAACGTTCTTCGATATGCACGAACTGGAATCTTATTCCTTGAATTACTGTGGATTTTTTCCGCTTAGGTGTTTGGATAAAAAAGACTTGAGGGATCTGCTCTGTCATGTTCCAATAGCGGAGGGCAGACCAATAGGCGATAGCGCTCGGAGAAATCAAGTTTGATGCAAGCACATAGGCATTTTCAGACCAGATTCTTTCTGGACCGGCTTCCAAAGGGATAATTAGATATAAACCATTTTCAAGACGTCGAATCCATCCCTTACGAGATAGGCGGCTTAGTCTATTTGCCACGCCTTCTTTCGATTGGAAATACATTACCGCATCTTGGAAACTGAATATTCTTTTCCCTTCGGAAGTGAACGTGGCTAAAAATTTGGCTTCTTCGTTGCTCAGCGTCATGATATTTTGTGTAAATAAAATGTCAAGTTCCGGTATTTTCTTTACACAAAATATTATACTTCAAGTTTAGTTGAGTCGATAACATAAAAATTACCCTTTACTCTGCAAGTTCTTCAGCTTCCGCAGCAGCCGGCTGTAACGCCCCGCCGGGTAGTTGATCATCCAGCGTGTAGACCTCCTTCATGACGTAAGCGATCACGCCAGTGACAAGCAGCGTCACGCCAGCGATGACAAACCAAGCCGAAGTCCCCAAAGCTTCCGCCAACGGTCCTGCCATCAGCATCCCCAAAGGCATGGTTCCAGTGGAGAGACTATTCATCACAGCAAAGACTCTTCCCTGCATTTCGGGCGGAACTTTGGCTTGCATAAGTGCACCCAAAGGTCCATTGGTGATAGCATTCATCAAACCAAAGAGACCCATCATGAAGACTGCAACCATAAATCCGCCTGCGGGAAGTACACCAATCGCTAAAGAAATCGCGCCCATCCCTAACCAACCCATGAGAATGGTTGCCATTTTGCGTTTGAAGCCCCCCCATACGCCTAAGAGTACTCCTCCAATTACAACCCCAATCCCAAAGGCTGATTCCATGAGAGCTACATCTTCCACGCCCCTGCCAAAATGCGTTTTGACATGCAAAGGTAAAAGCGTAAAGGCTGGCGAAGCAACCATATTTGCCAGGGCAGCCATGATGAGCAGCGCAAATAGTCCCTTCCAGGTATATG
>DNSH01000119.1 GCA_003499715.1 Candidatus Mesolinea sp.
GCCTTAACGAAACGGAACCCGCCCGAAGAATGCCGTACCCGCCGTGCGATTTTTTCAGCAATGCTCACATCGGTCGTATTCAGGTAAATGTTATAAGCAATCAGTGCTTCGCGTGCGCCAATGATTGTGGCACCAGCCGGCCCCAACACCTTTGGACCCAGATCCGGTTCACGGGTCGGGTCAGTGGCGATCAGCTCCTTTAAGCCTTCATATTCACCACGGCGGATATCTTCCAGGTTTTTACGTTCGGGCCGCAAGGCGGCTTCTTCGTAAAAGTAAACCGGAATGCCGAGCTCCTCAGCTACACGTTTTCCCAGGCGGTGCGCCATTTCGACGCATTCCACCATGGTCACGCCTGAAATGGGTACAAAAGGCACCACATCAGCAGCACCAATGCGCGGATGCTGCCCTTCATGCACGTTCAGGTCAATGAGCTCGGAAGCTTTTGCGATGCCGGCGAAAGCCGCCTCTTCCACAGCTGCCGGCTCCCCCACAAAAGTCAGCACGGTGCGATTGTGGTCCAGGTCCGAATGCTGATCAAGGAGCTGCACACCCTTGACTGAGCGGATCGCTTCCATAATCTGATCCACCACAGCACTGCGCCGAGCCTCAGAAAAATTGGGGATACACTCTACGATTTTTATAGGCATGCACGCCTCCTTGATAGTTATGAGCATATTATACCAACCAAGTTCTCCTGCTCACAGAAGCTTTTTGGCAACCAAAACTGAATCTCTTGAAAAATATTATTACGTTCTGATTGTCTTTATTGATGTCTTTCTAAAATAATATTAATTTTCTTAATTTGCCTATTGACATTATTGAATTTATATGCTATACTTCTATTATGATAGGAAAGGAGGAGAAATGCCGGAAGCACCCGAACTTTGCCCAATTTGTCAATCCGAAATGGTCATCACCCGCTTTTACTGTCCCAAGTGTGAAACGACGATAGAAGGTTACTTTAACCGCAAATCCAACCCCTTTGCCAAGCTCAGTGATGAGCAGCGTGATTTTTTACTCACGTTTGTACGCTTGGAGGGGCGCCTGAACCGCATGGAAGAAACCTTAGGCATCTCTTATCCCACGCTAAAGAACCGCCTTACGGAGGTAATTCATGCACTCGGTTTTGAAACCGATAAACAGCCGGCGTCTTCCAGTGTAGACCGTCAACAGATCCTCGAGGACCTTAATCAGGGCTTGATCACCCCTGACGAAGCCTTGGAGTTACTCCAGTCACTTCAAAAATAAGCTAATAGAAAAGGAAAATATGACCACTAACGAAGAACGCCTAAAGATCCTGACCATGTTGCAGGAAGGCAAAATCGACACCTCAGAAGCAGCCCGCTTGCTGGAAGCTTTAGAGAGCAGCCCAGAGCCTGAGCCGCAAACAAAAGCAACCGGGAAACCACGCCATTTGCATATCAAGGTTACCCGCTTGGCAGATAGTAAACCCATTGCCGATATCAAAGTGCCCATCGCTCTGGTCAATGCCGGCATCCGCTTAGGAGCCAAATTCTCACCTGATTCGTATGGCATTGACCCTGATGCCTTGCAAGAGATGCTAGCATCACCAGAGCCGCAACAAATCATTGATATTACCGACGAAGAAGACGGAGAGCATGTGCAAATTTCATTAGAATAAACCCAGCGGATCAAACACAACCAGCGCCGAGCCCAATGACAACCTTGTGGGCTCGGCGCAATGTTCTCCCCCAGTTATTAGCATGACCGCGGCACTTTGCCACCTAAGGATGGATAGGAAACAAGCATTAATGCCACTCTTCGCTTTCAGCAAGTTTTGTTCCGAGATCCAGATTATTAACTAAGGGTAAAATGTGGATTAAATCCCCTTCCATATCACTAAAAATATAAGGCTCGAGCCTTGCAATCATTGACGCGCAACTTATTCGTAGTATGATTGCCTCCGTTAAATTTCATAAAATCAACCCAATCGACGTATAATAAGATATCTATGAATTCATTAAATTTTCCTATTAACCCGGATTTCCTTGCCAAGATTCATGAGAAGACTCCTGAGGAGCTGTATGCCGGCTTGCATTCTCGGCCCGATGGATTAACCCAAGAGGAAGCCCAACAGCGCTTAGCCGTTTTTGGGCCAAACCTACTCAAAGAAGCCAAGGGTACACCCTTAATCGTTAAATTCGTAGCTAACTTCACGCATCTCATGGCAATTATGCTGTGGGTGGCAGGCATCGGTGCCTTTTTGGCACAAATGCCGCAGTTAGGCATTGCAGTTTGGGCAGTCAATATCATCAATGGCGTCTTTAGCTTCTTCCAAGAATACCGCGCAGAGAAAGCCACCGAGGCGCTTAAAAAGATCCTCCCACAAACTTGCCGCGTCATGCGTGATGGTGAGGAAAAGCGCATCCTTGCTGAAGAGCTGGTTCCCGGTGATGTCATCTTCCTTCAAGAAGGCGATAATATCCCTGCTGATTGCCGTCTGATCTCGAGTGCTGATCTGCGTGTTAACCAATCAACCCTCACCGGCGAATCACACCCGGTGAACCGCTCCGCATTACCTGTCAGCGGCGAAGGACTGACCGAGACCGAAATTCCAAACCTAATTTTTGCCAGCACCTATGTGGCCGCCGGCTCTGGTAAAGCCATCGTTTACCGCACTGGGATGAACACCGCATTTGGCCACATCGCCGAAATGACCCAGGAAATGGGTGAAGATCTTAGCCCTTTACAAAAGGAAATGGAGCAGATCACCAAAATCATCACCTTTATCGCGCTTGGTTTTGGGGTGGTTTTCTTTATTATTGCTTTTACGATATCTGCCACGCCACTGGTAAAAAGCCTCATCCTGGCGCTCGGTATGATTGTCGCCTTTGTGCCTGAAGGTTTATTACCCACCGTCACGCTCGCACTTGCGATGGGCACCCAGCGCATGGCTAAGCGAAACGCCCTGATCAAGAAACTTTCAGCGGTAGAGACCTTAGGTTGTACGAATGTAATTTGCACCGATAAAACCGGCACGCTCACCCAAAATGAGATGACCGTGCGCTCAGTTTGGGTGCCTTTTTCCCGCAATGGTCAGGCGTATTTCGGGCGGGAAATCAACGTTTCTGGCATCGGCTACGAACCCATCGGTGAGTTTAGTGAAGACGGCAATCGTATAGATCCCAAGCAAGACCCTGCGCTCAGTGCAGTAATGCTTACACAAGCCAAGTGCAACACCTCTCGCATTATCCCGCCGGAAGAAAAATCCGATGGCACCAAGTCCAAGTGGAAAGTTTTAGGTGACCCCACCGAGGCGGCTTTGATAGTGCTTGCCCAAAAAGCTGGTTACAACCAAGATAACCTAAATTACGCCCAAAATATAGCTGAACTCCCCTTCGACTCCCGCCGTAAGCGCATGAGCGTCATCCAAATGGTACGTAACGAGGATGGCTTCCAGCGCGTAGCATATGTTAAAGGTGGCATCCGGGAGATTTTAGATGTGTGTACCACGCTGCGGATAGGCGATCAAATTGTCCCGCTCACACAGGAGTGGATCAACACCATAATGGCACGCAACGATGACTATGCCCGAGAAGGATTGCGCGTCTTGGCTGCAGCCGAGCGTACTCTACCTCAAGATCTGCAAGATTATCAGGTTGAAGCCATCGAAACTGGACTGACCTTCTTAGGCATGGTGGCGATGATGGATCCGCCCCGTGAAGACGTCATGGAAGCTATCAAGAAATGCTACCACTCCGGAATCCGTATCATCATGATTACCGGCGATTATGGCTTAACTGCGGAAAGCATTGCGCGTCGAATTGGCATCGTAAGCGGAGAAAACCTGCGCATCATTACCGGTGCCGAGTTAGAGAACATGACCGATGACTCTCTGATAGAGGCGGTAAAGGAGCAAGTAATATTTGCGCGCGTTGCCCCCGAACATAAATTGCGTGTGGTCAGCGCCCTGCAAAACCAGGGGAATGTCGTCGCTGTGACAGGTGATGGCGTCAATGATGCCCCCGCTCTCAAGAAAGCCGATATCGGCGTAGCTATGGGGCTCTCCGGCTCTGATGTAGCTAAAGAAGCTGCGGATATGATCTTGATGGACGATAATTTTAGTTCCATTGTAAATGCTATCGAAGAAGGACGTGCTGTTTACGAGAACATCAAACACTTCACCACTTACATTTTCACAAGTAATACGCCTGAAGCTGTGCCCTTCATTATCAATTCCTTTACTGGCGGCAGGATCCCGATTGCTCTCGACGTGATGCATGTGCTTTCCATCGATCTGGGCACGGATATCGTACCAGCGCTTGCCTTAGGTGCCGAGCCTCCTGAACCCGGCACGATGGACCGCCCGCCGCGTAAGCTGACAGACCACTTGATTACCGGCCAGCTTTTAGCCCGGGCTTATCTCATTTTAGGCCCTGTACAAGCAATAGCTGCCATGTGGGCATTCTATTTCTATTACTGGACTAATGGATATGCAGGTCAATGGATGGATCTGCCTGGAAGCGGGCCTATTTACCGCTCAGCAACGGCGATGGCCCTGGCGGCAGTAGTATTTACGCAAATTGGCAACTTATTTACGATGCGCTCATCGACCCGCTCCGTCTTCAAGACGCCACTTTTTACCAACCCCATGATTTGGATTGGCATCGCGACAGAATTGGTGCTTGTGCTTGCCATTGTTTATGTGCCTTTCATGCAGGATTTTATTGGCACTGGCCCATTCGCTGCAAAGTATTGGCTTTATCTCCTATTATGGGTTCCCAGCCTTCCACTGGTAGATTCCATTTGGAAGGCAGTTCAAAACCGTAAGGAAAAACAAAAATTGGCTCAGTCTGCAAAAGGAGAAATATTATGAAAGTAATCATTATTGGATGCGGGCGAGTGGGAGCCGGGCTCGCCAAAGCTTTAAGTATTCAGAATATCGATGTATCTATCATCGATAGTGACCCAAAAGCCTTTAATTTGTTAGGACCTACTTTCAAAGGCAAGAAATTTGTGGGCATTGGCTTTGACCAGAAGGTGCTCTCCGATGCTGGGATTGAGCAAGCCGATGCTTTAGCCGCGGTGACCGCCTCAGATGAAGCAAACTTGGTCGCTGCCCGCATGGCAAAGGTAGTTTATCGCGTCCCCCGCGTTACTGCGCGGGTTTATGAGCCTGAAAAAGCGAAGATCTACCGCCGCATGGGCATCCAGACAGTTTCACCGGTCACTTTGGGGATTGACCGCATGACCAGTCTGATCATTAACCCGCAACTGGTGATTGAGCGTATGATTGGTGCTGGGCAAGTGCGTCTGGTGGATGTGGATATCACCCCGCAGCTAAACAATCACTCGGTGAAAGAAACTGAGGTGCCAGGCGAGTTGCACATTGTGGCGATCACCCGCAGCGGAAAGACCTTCCTGCCAAATCCAGCAACCAAATTTAAAACTGGTGATATCGCCCATCTTTTTGTAACCACTGGCTCCACCAATAAAGTCAAGCGTATTTTTGGTGAATAAGCACAGGCGGAAGGAGAAACGAACATGAAAGTAATGATCATTGGCGGCGGAAAAGTCGGCACATACTTAGCTAATTACCTGCTTAGCGAAAATCACGAGGTGCGCCTGATCGAACTGCGCCCTGAAGAAAAACCTAGAATTCTCTTAGACGTGCCCGAAAGCGTGCTTTATTTTGGCAGCGGAACCGACCCGGATACCTTAGAGGCAGCCGGCATCCGCAAAATGGATGTGGTTGCAGCCGTCACCGGTATCGACGAAGTCAATCTGGTCGCAACCAGCTTGGCGCGCTTCGAATTTATGGTGCCGCGCACCATTGCGCGCATCAATCATCCCAAGAACGCCTGGATGTTCACCGAAGTGAACGGCGTTGACGTGGCGCTTAACCAGGCGGACCTGATGGCAGCCTTGATTGCTGAGGAAATGTCCTTAGGCGATATGATCACGCTCCATAAGCTGCGCCGCGGCAAGTTTGATCTTGTGGAAGAGAAGGTTGCACCCAACGCAATTGCCAGCGGCAAGCAACTTAAGGACCTCCAGCTGCCTGACCAAACGACCATTGTGGCAGTCATCCGCAGCGGCGAGCTGATTATTCCTTCGGGTGATTTTCAATTCGAAGCAGCCGATGAGGTCCTGGCAGTGGTGCATAGCAGTCAAAAGAAAGATTTGGCAAAATTTTTCGACCGCGTCATCTAAACGGCTTAAAATCGAAAGAATATCCCTGTCATAAGCTTGCAGGGATATTTTTGCTTTTTTTAGTCGCCGGAAAAGTAAATTTCAAACAGCGCTTTATGGTAGGATTGAATCAGATTTTATCGAGATAATTGGCAGGTAATATTATGTTTAGAACCCGTTTTGCCCCCAGCCCCACCGGCTACATGCACATTGGCAATTTGCGCACTGCGCTGTATGCTTTCCTCTTAGCACGCAAACATCATGGCACTTTTATTTTGCGCATTGAAGATACCGATCAGACCCGTAACGTGCCTGAGGCTGTGGATGCCATCTATAAAAGTTTGGCTTTAGCCGGCATTACATACGACGAAGGCCCCGATAAAGACGGCGGCAGAGGGCCTTATGTGCAAAGCCAGCGGCTGCCTATCTACAAAAAATATGCTGAGCAGTTGATTGCTTCAGGCGATGCTTATTACTGTTTCTGTAAAAAGGAAGTAC
Source organism: Candidatus Mesolinea sp. (assembly GCA_003499715.1). Lineage (GTDB taxonomy): Bacteria > Chloroflexota > Anaerolineae > Anaerolineales > Anaerolineaceae > Mesolinea. The sequence continues at coordinate 6,655 of DNSH01000119.1, forward strand.
AAACTGATAATGAGGAATCGCCAGGGATTGCAGAACAAAAACGCGACCCTTGCCGCTTTTTGACCCATGAGCAGGTAACCGCCCGCTTCGCCGAGGGCATCACGCCAGTCATCCGCCAGCGCATCCCCAATCAAGGCAGTACCACCTTCGTTGACCATGTTTATGGCGAGATCACTGTCGAAAACACACAATTAGATGATCAAGTGCTGCTCAAATCGGATGGGTTCCCCACCTATAACTTTGCCAATGTGGTGGATGACCACCTGATGGAGATAACCCACGTCATCCGCGGGCAAGAATACCTTTCCTCCACACCTAAATACAACCTGCTCTATCAGGCTTTTGGCTGGCAGATCCCAGAATACGTTCACCTGCCCCTCATTCTGCGTGAAGATGGTGCCAAGCTCAGCAAACGTGCCGGCGATCCTTCCTTTGAAGACCTCGTACAGATGGGCTTTTTACCAGAAGCAATTGTCAATTATGTGGCTTTGCTTGGTTGGAACCCGGGGGACGAACGTGAGATTTTCAGCATGGAAGAACTCATCGAGGCTTTTGATATCGAACGCATCAACAAGTCTAGCGCTGCTTTTTCGCTGGAGAAACTCACCTGGCTGAATGGCGAACATATTCGTCGGCTCGACCCACAAAAATTCCACGAACTGGCGCTGAAGTATTATCCTGAAGGCGTGCGCCATCTGGACCTGGAAAAAATCAGTTGTCTTATCCAAATCCGCATTGAACGCTTCACCGAAATCCCCACAATGGTGAAGTTCCTTTATGAGCTGCCAGACTATGATGCAGCGCTCTTCGAGAACCCCAAGTCCAAATCCACACTGCAATCCAGCCGTGAAATCTTACAAGAGGTCATCCCCCTGCTTGAGAGCATGCAAGAATGGACAAACGAATCACTCTTCATAGCGCTCAAAGATTTTGCTGCGGCGCATGGCTATAAAATCGGTACAGTGATGTGGCCCATCCGCACGGCGCTTTCCGGTTTGTTTGCCTCACCGGGCGGCGCCACCGAGCTTGCTGACCTGCTCGGTAAAGGCGAAACTCTGCGCCGGCTGAAAATCGGCTTGGAAAAATTGCAGCTGTAATTCGAAGGATAAGAAACCGCCCTATGATTGTGCCAATCAGGGCGGTTTTTTGGAATAATTCTTGCACAAAAACTAACAAGATTAACGTGCTAAGAAACTGACCATGAATATACTCCAGGATTTCGCCTTGGCTTTGGTGGATTTTCCCACTGCCTTGCCCTATTATCTTGTGCTGCTGGCAGCCGGCGGCTTAGCATTTTTAGCTGCTAACCGAGCAACGAACGCTGGCGAGCAGCTCGCTCTGCCATTACGCGCGGCTTTCTTGGTTGTGTTCTGCTCACAGCTTGTTCTGCTGACCTTAAGCCTGCTGCTCTTTCAGGGTTATGCCGATATAAATGAATTTTTCCCTCTGGCGTTCCAAACCCTAACCTTCATCACTTTGGTCTGGATTGTTTGGGCATTGGCGTTTCCGCAAGCCAAGAGGTGGCTGAGGCACATACCGATTATTCTGACATTGGTGGCTTTTCTGGCTGGCTCAGTCACTGTTACCTTTATTCCCAACCAAAGCGCTGTTTTTGGAAGCAGCTGGGTTCATCAGGTTTGGGCAGGGGCATCCCTTGGGCTTCTGATTGTTGGCATTATTTCTATCCTTTCTCGCAAGCACTTTTATAAGTTAGAAGGTTTTTTGGTGCTCCTAATTGCAGCTTTAGGTTACTTCGTTTACTTATCTAACCCAACATCCGCTGCGCTGCCTTCCGCCGTTGCCCTCAGCCAGTTACTTTACTATCCGCTCTTAGTCAGCATTGCTTGGCAAACCCAACCCAAGCCAGCCTTAGTCCAGCAAGGTAGCCCGCTGCCTGCCTCGCCCCAGATGGCGGAGGCTTTCCTCGAGCTCAACCTGCAGACTGAGCAGGAGCAGATTCGCAATGCGCTTACGCACAGCCTGAGTGTTTTCTTGATGAGCGATTTGCTTGGGTTGGTAGAGCGCACCTCAGAGGGTAACCTGCGCGTGAGCAACACTTATGACTTGATCCGCGAGGCTTGGCTGCCGGTTTTTGAGCTCATCCCGGAGCAGGTGCCTCAACTTAGTGCGCATTTTGAAGACGGATTGCCCCTCAGCGCAAACAAAACAGAGGAACTGGCTGAGGAAAAAGCAACGCTCCTCCAAGCATTGGGCTATAATGCCAGCGGCTGCTTGTTTCTTTACCCGCTCAAAGGAGCGGGAGAAACCCCAAAATATGCACTGCTATGCCTTACCCCTTATACCAATCGCGCTTGGACTCCTGAGGATCAATCGCGCCTAAGCGTCATTGCAGAAAAAATCGGGCGGGTTTTGGATAATTCCGCTGCGATTGAAGCTCAAGCAAGAGCTGTTGAAGAATTGCGCATCAACCTCAACCAGATGCAACGCCAAAATGCGCACTTAGGAGAAGATTTGGAGCGCCACCAAAAGCTGCTAGGTGAGTTGCGTCAGGAATATCTGCAAGTTAAGAACCGTTATTCGAAGGAAACCCAACTTTGGGCTGAGAGGCAAAAGTTTCTCGAAGGCAAGTTGGCAAACTTAGAAGAAACGCTCCAAAAACAAGCGGCTGCTTTTGCGGAGGTGGAAAGCTTGCGCCGGCAAAAAGCCGAATTGGAAGCAGAGCTCACTAAGAACAATGAAAAGTTAGCCAACCTCAAACACGCTTTAGCGAGTGCACAAGAAGTGCTCAGCGGCGATAGCCTTACCTCTACCGCTAAGGTTGAGCCGGAGGCAAGTGAAGGCTCAGAAATGCTTTCTGGCATTCAGGCTGCCGCTGCCCTGGAAGCAACGCTGAAAGAGAGTGCCAATTCCCTCGATTCCCACATGATCCAGCTTGAAAACCGACTTCAGGCATTACCCCCGATCCCTCGAAGAGTCCTTGCTACGTTGCAGAAAGTGCTGCAAAGTTTGGTGAGCAATGCCATAGCAGCTTCGCCTCAGGGGAGCAGCATTTCTGTTGAATTTCTACCTTCTGACGATCAAACCCTCCCTGAGAGCTTAGAAATCCGCGTGACAGATCAAGGCGGCGGGCTCAGTGAGGCAGAGCAACATGCTTTCCTCAGCTTCGTAACGGGAGCAGAAAACGACATTCCCAAGAGCATTGGTAACGCGGGAGCGTTACAGCAAGCCGTGGCACTTGTCCAGGCAGCCGGAGGACACTGGTGGATCCATACGGAGCCTGGCTGCTCGAGCACATACCGGGTGAGCTTGCCGCTTGATGAGCATGATGCACTTTCCTCGGGCAGCGTAGAAGATTAAAATGAACCTTAATAAGTATCAGCGGAGAGAGCCGTAAAGAGCTTATGAGACTAAATCAACATCAAAAAATTACTTTAGCAGTTTTTATTGTGCTTACACTCTCGTTTGTTGGTGTGATCTTTTCAGCTGCCTTGGTGCGCGGCATGGCTAATTCTGCCTCATCCAAATACCAGATCAGTCTTAAGGACTACCCACCCACCGCCACTCCTTTCCAACCTAATGCTTTTGCTAATATTCTGGAAGATGGCACGATTGAACTATTACCGCAGCCAGTCCATACCCCCACGCCCGTGCCAGTGATCTCGGAGGATCAACTGCCCGACCGCCAGATGAACATCCTGCTCTTAGGCGTAGACGACTTTGCAGCGAATGGTTTTCGTACCGACGTGATCATGCTGCTCTCGCTCAACCCAAAACATCACTCGGTCAGCTTGGTGTCTTTCCCGCGGGATCTTTATGTCACCATCCCTGGTTACTGGTCTAACCGCATTAACACCGCTTGGGGTTTAGGCGGCTTTGAGTTGCTGGCAGATACCTTCGAAGTCAACTTCGGCATTCATCCGCAATATTACATGATGGTCAATTACAACGGATTTAGGGACGTGGTCAATAGCTTGGATGGTATTGATGTGGTTGTAACCCAAGAATTACAGGATTCGTGTGGACGAGACTCAAGTGGTTGGTGCATTATTAAACCTGGTACAGTGCACATGGATGGCGACATGGCATTGTGGTATTCCCGCTCCAGATTGACCAGCAGCGACTTTGACCGCAACCGACGGGCACAAGAAGTTGTTAAAGCGATTTTCACCAAGGCAATGAACCTCAACATGCTTCCCAAGATACCAGAGCTCTACGGGCTCTACCGCGAGTATATCGATACCAATGTGCAGCTCCTTGATATTCTCCCTTATCTGCCCTTAGCGACTGAGGTGATGAAAACAGGGAACATTAATCAGTATGCCATCGGACCTGAAGTGGTGAGCAACTGGATCACCGCTGAAGGCGCAATGGTCCTCATCCCCAACTATTACGGAATTAGTGATATCTTGAGCGAAGCACTTTACTTGAACGAATAAGCGTTATCCCACTCACCTCTTCACATCCTGTGGCACAGAAATTTATATACTATATGCCGACCTCCGCGCAGAATCAATTGACAGTTCCTCACAATTAGCATACACTATAACAAATATTAGCTATGCGAAACACAAGCGAGGACTTATGGATTCATCATCAGATCGCCTATCAGCCCACATCACCGAGAACACCCTGCTCCCTCCAGCTATCCAAGCCTGGAAGATTTACCTGCACGATCAAGGGCGCACAAATAATACTCTCAAAGCTTTCTCGGCAGATCTCTCCCTTCTAGCGGATTTCCTCCCAGCGGATAAACCTTTAGGACAGATTACTACCAAAGACCTTGAGGACTTCCTCGAGTGGCTGCAAAACGATCGTAACGTGCCTTGCAGCCCAAAGACCCTCTCCCGCCGCATCACCTCAATTAAATCCTTTTTCCGGTGGTTGACTGTGAATGGCGTTCTTTCTCACAACCCTGCCGAAAAGATCGTGCAAAAGACGGTTGTCAGCCCGCTCCCGGAGGTGCTCACTGCCGCGGAGCAAGAAAAAGTTCTGGATGCTGCTGAAGCCATGCGTACTGCTGCCAACCCAGACCTGCGCCCGTATGTGCTTTTGCGCTTGCTGCTCGAAACTGGCTTAAAGAAAGGCGAATCCCTGCACCTGATGACCAATCACGTGGAACTGGAAGGACCGGAAGCACCACGCATCTTTGTGCGTTATTCCAGCCCGCGTTACCGCTACAAAGAACGCAATATTCCCGTTTCTCCAGAGTGGGCAGAGGCTTATCAAGAATACATCCAACGCTATGAGATTAAAAATCAAGTCTTTCCATGGTCTCAACGGCGCTTGGAATACCTCCTCGAAGATGTGGGCAATGCAGCTGGTTTAGATAAGCACCTATCCTTTGATATGTGCCGCTGGACCAGCGCCCTGAACGACTTGACCGCTGGTATCGATACGGATAAAATCCGCCAGAAACTCGGTATATCCAAGATTCAGTGGCGCGAGGTTTATGCCAAGCTGCACAGCTTAGCAAAAGAGTTAGGTTATGAGCTCTCTTCAACCTCTGCAGCTGAAGCGTTGGATTAGCTAAATAAAAAAGAAAGATCGTGAATATGCAAACAAAACAGCGGAAATCCGCTTCACCTATTTTAATTGCGATTGTAGTGCTTATCCTCATCGGCGCAGCGCTTCTCGCAGCAATCAGCCTCAACCAAGTGCGTGCTGGTGAAGGGCAGTTCATCAGCAACCTATGGGACCGCAACCCCACAGAAGCAGCTGCTGACCCCTATCTAGCAGGGGATAGTGCTGCTTTGCCCATTCCACCATACGTCAAAACGATAATGCTCTTAGGATCAGACTACAGCCCCGGCAGTGGTCATCGCACGGATGTGATGCTCCTGGCAGCCTTCAATCTTAAGAATGGCAAGATCAACTTGTTTTCTTTTCCCAGGGATTTATGGGTAGAAATTCCAGGTTATTACCCACAGCGCTTGAATGTAGCCGAACCATTAGGGGGGTATGAGCTCCTAGGAGATACCTTAGCGTATAACTTCGGCTTCCGCCCAGATCATTATGCTATTGCCGATTTTAAAGGTTTCAAGCTCATCGTTGATTGGCTCGGAGGTGTCGACGTCCAGGTCACCAAGCACATGGAAGATTCATGCTTTTTCACACCTGAAAATTGGTGCGTGGTTGAACCAGGCACAGTTTACATGGACGGCGACTATGCACTTTGGTATGTGCGCGCGCGGCTCAATACTTCCGATTTTGACCGTACCCGCCGCGCACAAGAGGTAATCCAAGCCATAGCTCGTAAAGCGCTCAGTCCAGCTTACATTTTCCGGCTGCCTTCCTTCATCGAAACTGCCTTGGATGTGGTTGAAACGGATATGAGTATGGCAGATATGTGGTTGTATGCCTTCCCGCTTTCCAAATTTTTCAGACAAGACATATTTACGAGCTACACCCTTACCCCCAATGAAGCTGCATTTTACACTACCGATGAGGGTGCCAGTGTTTTATTGCCAAATATCCCCGCCATTCAAGCGATTTTGCAGCAAGTCTTCTGGATTGAATAAAAAGGTGGCTTAGCGCTTAGGCGGTACTAAGTGGAGATGTAAAATCTCAGGCTCATCTCCAATCAGCCGCCAAGCTTGGGAAATACGCAACCCACACACCCATAAAACTGAACCCTCAGAGAGCACCAGTGGCCATTTTGCCCGTGCTCCCTGGGGGATTTTTTCATTAATAAAAAAGTCACTCAGTTTCTGATGCTTGCCTTGCAAGCCAAGCGGTGCCCAGCGTTCCCCTGGGCGCATAGCACGCACCTCCATGGGCAGCACCAGGTCAGCCGGATTCAACCAAGCATGCTGCCGATCTTGCTGCACCTCTATTGGTAAACTTTCGTATTCCCTTCGGCTGACCAATTCTGCTTCTAAGAACCAACCGTTTGCTAGCGGCAAAGGCTCTCCCAGATCGAGTGCGTAACTCTTTTCTGATGGAAGTTGAGGAAAATCCGGGAAATCAACACTAGTGCGGTGATAACCTAATTGAATTGTACCGTGGTCCACCCAAACTTTTACCTTTGCTAAGAAATCTACCTGATTTTGCCCGTTAAGGATCGCCTTCCGCACCCGTTCGATGGCTTCGTATCCAATGTTACGCAGCCCAGGCACGAGCTCGTTGAGGGCATGCATGAGCACGCGGCGCTGCAAACCTTCCTCCAAGCTTAAAAAGCTGTCTTGATCCAGCAGCAAAAATTTTTCTTGTTTGCGCCTCAGGCAAGCTTCAAAAGCGTGCTCCTCGAGCTGCTCAAGCAGGCGGGCATCCGACTGCAAAGCTAAGGTGTTCCTGAGCACAACCTGTTTAAATGCCGGGTTGACTTGTTCGAGCAGAGGAATAACCTCCAACCTCAGCCTATTTCGGAAAAAACTGGGGTCTTGATTACTTTCATCGCTCAAAAAGAGCAGCCCATGCTCCTGACAGTAAGCAAGAGCCTCAGCATGAGAAACTTCTAACATCGGCCGCAAAATGGGCACGTGGGGGTTAATTTCTTTCTGGTAGCTTACAGCTTGCATGCCTCGCAGCCCGTTGATTCCTGCACCTCGCAGGAAATGCATCAAAACCGTTTCAACCTGATCATCAGCAGTATGCCCGACTGCCACGCCAGCAGCACCGCGCGCTTCAGCTAAGCTTAAGAGAAACAGATAGCGGCAAATTCTGGCAGCTTCTTCGATGCCTAATTTGTGTTCTCGAGCATAATCACGCACATCTGCCTTGCCAACTTCGCAAGGAATCCCCCAGCTTTGCATCAGCCGCTGAACATGTTCTGCTTCTTGCCCCGATGTGGGGCGTAAGCCATGGTCAAAATGACCGACAATTACAGGTATACCGGCTTTCCACAGGCAATGGGCAAGAGCTAAACTATCCGCCCCACCAGAGACGCCAACCACTAGTGGTTGTGAAGCCACATACCCGCAGGCTCGGAACAAAGCTTCGATGATTTTTTCGGAAAGCATGTCAAAAATTATACCTTACGCACGCAAACCCCTCAGACAAGTATTCCTTCGGGGATTAGTCACGGCTTACCTGTCAAGGTTAAATAGAAATGTCCTAATGGGTGGATAAAGCCTTCAGTATAGGTTTTTATCATGTCTAACCACCTTATTTCTTCTTGTCTATAATGTTTCACGGTGACCCTAACCCTGACCCTTCCCCCGCGGCAAGCAGTTTTTTCTGCCGCGGCTCAGCCGCTGGGGAAGGGAAATTAGTTTGAAAGAGGGCGCGGCCCTCTTTCAAACATCAACTCCCCGTCCCAGCGATAGTTAATGAGGATAATATAATAAATATTAGTCCGCTGGGAAGGGGAGTAAGAGGGGAAAGGCTGCT
>DNSH01000132.1:0-13455 GCA_003499715.1 Candidatus Mesolinea sp.
CTCGCTGGGCTGCAGAACGTGCGGATGATGCCCCCAAATAAGCACGGCTCCAGCCTTGGCAAGCGCCTTAGCAACTTCTTTTTGCCGCGGGCTTGCGCCGGCTTGGTATTCTGCGCCCCAGTGCACCGATACGACGACGAGGGCGCCTTGGTTTTTGGCGGTTTGAACTTCGGCGGCTGCGGCTTCGATATCTATAGGCTGGGTAACATCATCGAAGGCAAGAAAAGCTAAGCTCAAGCCATTCACATTGCGATAATATGGGCTGCTCATTGTTCCATCTATACTTGAGGACCTTATGCCGATTAAATTTTGGCTCCCGAGCGCTGCCACAGTTTGCGTCAGACCGTCCGGGCTGCAATCGAAGGCATGATTATTCGCCAAAGAGAGCAAGTCTAACCCCCAACCTTTGAGCAATTCTGCGCGCTCAGCTGGAGCGCATAGATTATAAGCAGGCGTAGATGGGTTTTGTTCACTCGGCGTCCACTGAGGATCGAGCGGAGATTCGAGATTGGCTAAGGCCAGGTCGGCTGAATTGAGTTGAGCCGCTAGGGCAGAAAACGAATCAGCTTCTGGCTGCACGCCGCGGGCCAAACTGATATCACCCAGTAAAGCCAACGTAACAATCTGTTTGGTATTCTGGTAAACTGGGTCACTGGCTGAGGTAGCCAGAATGCAAACACCCGCCAGGGCGATGAGGATCACTGCCCTAGCGGAATTGCGGGTTTTCATGGTGCGATGAAGCTCTGTGTCCATTCAGGCTGAGGTGGATTTTCTCCAGCAGCGAGCATTGTTTGCCAGGCTTCATCGGTCAGGCGCGCATCCGAGGGGACGGTAAATTCATAGTACGTGTAGACTGCTCCCGCTCCTATGCGCCACGGGGTATCTGGGAGCACTACGTAGATGATTGCCGGCTGACCGATGGCTTCCTCTAAAGCGCTCACCGTGCCATCGGGGGTCATACCAGTAGCCACATCAGCGACCAAGGCGGCTTTCTGGTCTGAAAGGTCGCGGTCAAATTCACCTGAGGTATCAGCGGCAGCTAAGGTCATCTCCTCCAATACGCCTCCCCAATAATACAAATGACGATATTCGTCCTCGGCGAGGGTATCTCCGGCTAATTCGCGTTCAGAAATATCCTTGAGGAAAGTCAATTCTTCCATAAGGTTTTCGAGGTTGCCGCGCGTCAGGTCGCTGAGCAAGTTACGCTGTTCCAACCCATCATAGGTCATTTGGCAAAGAGCCAATAAGCGGGCGTAGGCTTCAGGGTTGGGTTCAACGTAACCACGGGTTATTTCGGGTTCCCCTCCGCCCATTTCTGCCATCACCTGCTTAGCATAGAGGATGGTATCGTGCTTGAGCTCCGTCCAGGAGCCAAGCGCAGTTTGAAGGTCTTTGCGTGCCCAAGCTTGGGTTTGCATGAATGGCGGGTAACTGGGACCTTTGGGTTCGATCAGTGGTTGCAACGCATAGAGCCAATTCCAATAAAGGTTTTGCGTCCAGGAGTCCATTCCCAACATGGAGATTTCATTTCTCACCTTTTCCAACTGCGTGTTGTAATTGGCATATTGCGTTTCGCCCATCTCATCGAGGATGTTATAAGCTTCTTCTGAGCCCATTGCTGCAAAAAAGTCCAATGCTTTGGGCAACCCTCGTGGTTTTTCTAAGCTGCCAACATTCCGCCAAATGAGCTGACCGAAAACATAAGCGTCCAAGGTGAATCGTTGGCCCATAAAACGAAAACCTTTGGTAACTTGCTCCTTATCTTGCCAGATCCATACCCACATCGAATTGATTTGAGGCGGAGGCAGGTTCTCGGCAGCTTGCTTGAACTCGGCAAACAAGGTCTCATCAGCCAATGCCATTGCGTCAGCATTGGCACCAAAGACCTGATCTATGATGGCGCCATACTCGTGGTAACCCAAATCATCCGCCTTACCCACAATGAAAACAGTGGGGTCATAGATGTTTTGCCAAAGCTCAACTGCTGATTTGCCATCGCTCGCCTTTGCCGAACGCAGCGCTTGGACGACCAGTAATGCCCGACGGGTTTCAAAGTCATCATCTAAGCGGAAAGTCATTCTGCCATACCACATCATGGCACGGAAGTAACGTTCCAAAGATTCACTGCGTGTGTAGTGGCCGCGTGGCACATATTGTCCATAAACCTCGATAACTCTTTTATCAGGTGGCAAATCTTCGCGGTCCCAAATAGGTGAGAAATCGCTGCTACTGGCAGAGAGAATGAGCGCGAGTTCCGCATTGACGAGAGGTTGCGCCTCAGCCGGAATGGGATCAGGCAAGCCCAAGAGCTGCGCGGCAACGCCAAAATAAGCCACATTCCGCAAAGCGGGTTCCTCAAGCGTGGTGCCTTTCAAGGTTTGATACTGCTGAGTGCTTGCCTGCATCATGGTGCTGGTGAGCAGTTCCAGATCCTTGATGAAGTATTCCGTTTCCAGATCGCGTAGCATCTTATCAAAGATGAGGTGGTAAATGTGATAGACCGAGTCGGTGGTAACAAAAACGGGGATATCGTTGTAACGCATGGAATCATAGATTTGGTAAAACTCTTGCTGATACTCTGAGCTGGATGGAACCACAACGAACCCATTTTGGGTTAGCAAGTTACGTTGGGCATCGTTGAGCTCAAGCATATCCATACCTTGCACCTGCGCCAGGTCTACCGGAATGGTGTAAGCATCCCCTCCAAAAGAGTTGGGCAGGCTGACCGAAAGGGATACATATTGGGCAAAACCTTTAGGATAGACATCTTCCAAATCGATCATTGTGGTCGATGTAGGTGCTATTTCGGAAGGTATGGTTGCTGTGGGCTGTTCCTGAGTCAGGGAAGGGACGCTAGGCGCTTCTTGTGTTGATGGACCAGATGTCGCTGTTGGTTTTAACTCTCCTGGGCCGATACAGGCACTGAGGAGAAAACTCAAAGCGAGGATGACAACCGTTAACTTGGTTACGTGTTTTTTCATTTTTCCTCCTTAAGGGGTCAGAACGAAGAGGCTGCCCTCGCTGCTTTTCGAGAGCGCCATTTGATGAAAGCTCCCTTCAATTGAAGAGACGGCATTAAATCCGAAAAAGTTCCAGCGCCAAATCTTTAACGCATGGGCGATGCCAGAACCATGAGTGGTGTAGCTTCCTTCCAGCGTGGCTAATTCCTGCATGCCATCACCATCCAGGTCGGCGGCAGTAAAGGTAATGATAGGATCCGCCAAAGCTGAGCCCGCCCAAAGCTCGCGATATGCTCCGTGGTTCCAACCAATCAGAATGATGTGGCAGGATTGATTTTGAGCATCATGAAAAGAGGCGATGCGCCCCCCATGCGGCAGCCATGCGTCCACCGGCCAAGGGTGGAACTCACGCCAAACGAGCAAGGTTGCCTCCAACAGCCCGTCATGGTTGAGGTCAGTGAAAGCTGCCTGTGTGACGTTCCATTCTGGCGGGCTCTGCCAGACTAAATTTTCATTTGCATAGATTGAAGCTTGGTGATTAATCAGGGATAGATGTTCGGGTAAACCGTCCTCGTTCAAGTCGCCTGTAGTGAGGGGCTCGACGGGCTGTAGGTTGCTTGGGAGCTGGACGGGTTCCAAGCCGGAGGCTCCGAGGTGCCAGGCTCGCGGCAGAATAGGTGATGTTAAAACAAAGATGAAGGGAAGGAGAAAGCTTGAAAGAAGCCAAGGGCTAACCTTTATGCACTTTGAATGCCTAGCCAATGCCGGCGGGCGGCTTTCAGCCGAGTTCGAAGACGGTGCCATAGAGGTCATTGGCAACCTTTATGGATCGCTCAAAAAGGTTAAACACATGGAAGCAGCCCTCATGTTTCATCTCGCTGCAAGGATACAAATGGACTTCGACTTGATAATTAAAATTATTATAGCACATTTAATTTACTCAAAATAATCACGCGATGGAGAAAAACCCCTCATCTCAGCGGCAAGTATTTATGAAGTAGTGTATTTAAAATCGTTTAATTGACTCGCCTTGTGGGTTATGTTAAACTTTTTCAAATCATTGAAATATCCTTATTGAGGCTACTGTGCAAGAAACTAAAACGATCGTCAGGAAGACTGCATATCTGGATGCGCTTAAAGAGCGCGTCTTGGTATTCGATGGCGCTATGGGCACGATGCTGCAGAGTATGAAGCTCACGGAAGCCGATTTTGGCGGAAAAGCGCTTGTGGGCTGCAATGATGCCTTGGTCCTTTCTTCTCCGGAAGTCATTGCGAGTGTGCATCGTGCTTACCTTGAAGCCGGCGCTGATGTTATCGAGACGGACACCTTCCGCTCTAACCGCATCACCTTAGCGGATTACGGCTTAGCTGACCGCGTCATCGAGCTCAACCGCGCAGCTGCACAGCTTGCCCGGCGTGTGGCAGACAGCTTCAGTACGCCTGAAAAACCGCGCTTTGTAGCCGGCTCCATGGGTCCTTCGGGCAAACTTATTTCTACAGACGACCCGCAAATGTCCGATATCTCCTTTGAGGAATTAGCTGATGTCTTCCGTGAGCAGGCGATCGGCTTGATCCAAGGCGGCGCAGATTTACTGTTGCTGGAGACGCAGCAAGATATCCTTGAGGTGAAAGCAGCAATTAACGGCATCCAGCGCGCTTTTGAGGAAGAAGGAGTCATCCTACCTATTCAGGCACAAGTGACCCTGGACGTGAACGGCAAGATGCTTTTAGGTTCGGATATTACCGCAGTGACCGCCATCCTGCAGGGGATGGGGGTGAGCGTGATTGGCATGAACTGCTCCACAGGACCAGAGCACATGCGCCCTTCCGTAGCTTACCTCAGCGAGCATGCCACCCTACCCATTTCGGTGATCCCGAATGCCGGCTTGCCGATGAACGTGAATGGCGAAGCGGTTTACCCGATGCAACCTGAACCGTTCTCGGACCTCCTGGCGGAATATGTGCGCGAATATGGCGTACGCGTCGTGGGCGGCTGCTGCGGTACGCGCCCGGAGCATATCCGTGAGCTGGTGGCTAAGCTGCCCCAAGCTTTACCAGAACGCCCCGCGCTGAAACCCGAGGCGGAGTTAGCTTCACCGGTGCAAGCGGTGCAGATTGAGCAGCAGCCGGTGCCTTTCTTGGTGGGCGAACGGCTGAACGCGCAGGGTTCACGAGCTTTCAAGCGCTTGCTGCTAGCGGAAGATTTTGACGGCATGCTGCAGATTGCGCGCGAGCAGGTGGAAAATGGTGCGCATGGGTTGGACGTGAGCGTGGCGCTCACCGAGCGCAGCAATGAAGCTGAATTGATGGCTAAATTGGTTAAGCGCCTGTCATTAGAGGTGCCAGTGCCGCTGATTATCGACTCGACCGAGCCTGAGGTCATCGAAGCAGCACTGCAGAACACACCAGGGCGCTGTTTGATTAACTCGACCAACTTGGAATCGGGCGAAGCCAAAGCCCGACGAATCTTCGCGCTGGCAAAGCAATACAGCGCCGCTGTGCTGGCGCTCACGATTGATGAGCAAGGTATGGCAAAAACCGCTGAGCGCAAGCTGGAGGTGGCGGAGCGCATTTATCACTTGGCTGTGGATGAATGCGGCTTACAGCCTCAGGACTTAGTATTTGATGACTTGACCTTTACGCTCGCCACGGGCGAAGAGGTGTACCGCAACTCGGCGGTAGAAACCTTGCGGGGTATCACACTCATCAAACAAGCTTTGCCCGGTGTGCATACATCATTGGGCGTGAGCAATGTGTCCTTTGGGCTCTCGCCCGCCTCGCGCAAGGTGATCAATAGCGTCTTTCTCTATCATGCTGTTCAGGCTGGCTTGGATATGGCTATCGTAAACCCAGCGCAAATCAAGCCTTATGTGGAAATTCCACCGCAGGAACGCGAACTTGCCGAAGCCTTGATTTTCAATAAACACGAAAATGCGCTAGCTGATTTGATTGCTTATTTTGATGCCAACCCTGAAGCAGCGGGGGATGAGGGGCAAAAAGTTGACCCATTCGAAGGACTAAGTGCGAGTGAACGCCTGCGAGAGCGCATCCTGCGCCGGCAAAAGGTTGGCGTGGAGGAAGATATCGAGGCGATTATCGCGGAACACCCCGAGCAGCCTAAGAGCCAAACCGCCGTGGAGATTCTCAACACCATTTTGCTGCCAGCAATGAAAGAGGTCGGTGACCGCTTTGGCGCCGGTGAGCTGATCCTGCCTTTTGTGCTGCAATCGGCTGAGGTAATGAAAAAAGCAGTAGCACACTTAGAGAATTACCTCGAGAAAAAGGAAGGCGCCAGCAAAGGTAAGTTGGTGTTGGCGACTGTTTATGGCGATGTGCACGATATTGGCAAAAACTTGGTCAAGACGATCATCTCCAATAACGGCTATGAGGTGGTTGACTTGGGCAAGCAAGTGCCGGCAGAGATGATCATTCAGACTGCTATCGAGGAAAACGCAACAGCAATTGGCTTGAGCGCACTGCTCGTCTCGACGAGTAAGCAGATGCCCCTGATTGTGAATGAATTGCACCGCCGCAAGCTTAAATTCCCGGTGCTGGTTGGCGGGGCTGCGATTAACGCGCGCTTTGGTTGGCGCATCCTCAAATGCGATGATGGCGAGCTGTATGCGCCTGGTGTGTATTACTGCAAGGATGCCTTCGAAGGCTTGGCGGTGATGGAAACCTTAGCCGACCCGCAGCGCTACCAAGAGAGCTTAGCTGACCTGCGGCGTAAATCGGAGCACGAATTTGCCTCGGAACGCACCACAGCAGAACCCGCTAAGGTAGCAGCTAAAGAACGCAGCCTACCGCCAGCGGAGTTTATTCCTACCGTCTCAGAATGGGGTCCACGGGTGGTGGAGTCTATGCCGCTGCCTTTGGTGGCGGATCACCTGAGCCTAAATGAGCTTTACCGCCTCTCGTGGGGCGCAAAGAACGCGCATGGCGAGGAGTGGCAGCGCCTGAAGGCTGAGTTTGACGCCCGGCGCCTGAAGATGTTAGCTGATGCTGAAAAGCATGGCTGGCTCAAACCACAAGGTGTGTATGGCTATTGGCCGGCTTTAGCTGATGGCAATACCCTCATCCTCTATGACCCGGCGAGCTTAGAAGACCTCGAACCCCGCGAGCTGGAGCGTTTTGAGTTCCCCCGCCAGGCAGGCGGAGAAGGAATATCTCTTGCGGATTACTTCCTTCCAGTTGGGTCCGAGCGCTTTGACGTGGTGGCGCTGCAAGTGGTGACGGTGGGGGAAGCCGCCAGCCAACACTTTGCTGAGCTGGAAGCGGCACAAAATTACTCTGAGGCTTACTTTGTACATGGCTTGGCGGTGCAGATGGCGGAGGCTGCGGCGGATTACCTGCATGACCATATCCGCAGGGAGCTAGGTTTGCGGGAGAAGCAAGGCTTGCGCTACTCCTGGGGCTACCCAGCTATTCCGGATCTGGCAGATCACCGTAAGGTGTTCGACCTTCTGCCGGCTGAAAAAGCCTTAGGGATGAGCTTGACACCAGCTTATCAGCTCGTGCCGGAGCAATCCACTGCTGCGATTATCGTGCATCATCCTTTAGCGAAATATTTTAATGTGGGTGTTAACCGCGTTGATCAGCTTCTAGGATAATAGTACATTCTGAGAGGGAACTCATGCAGCCTGCTTTCGTCTTTAAAAAGCAGCAAGAGCCTGCGCTTATATTGATGTTGGTCTGATGCAGTACAATAACACTTGGAGAATTAAAATGATCAAAAACAAATTTGGTTTTTTACTTGTTTTCCTTACAATAATATTATTAGTTTCCGCCTGTAATGGCAGTGTTCCAAGTGCCACGCTTAGCCCTGGCGAGCAAACAGCAGTCGTCCAGACCCTTACCGCCATGGCGCCCACGCAACCACCCGCCACGCCAACACCAACTGTGACGGTGACCCCGAAACCTTCAGCGACCCCTACCAAACCGCAAACCTCGGTGGGTCCGGATGTGTTCCCAGAGGGTGTGAATCCACTTACCGGTTTGAAGGTCGAAAACCCTGAGCTGCTCAAGCGCCGGCCGGTTTTGGTCAAGGTGGCTAATTATCCTGCCGAAGGCCGTCCGCATGCTGGGCTTTCCTATGCTGATATTGTTTTTGAGTATTACATTGGAGGGGGATCCAACCGTTTTAATGCAATTTATTATGGCCAAGACTGCAATAAGGTTGGGCCAGTGCGTTCTGGAAGGTTGGTGGACCCGGAGTTGACCCGCATGTATCAAGGGGTGTTAGCGATGTCTGGCGCTAACCAAGAAAATGTATTCCCGCGCATCACCGAATTGCTGGGTGATCGAGTCATTACCGAGGGCAACTGCCCGGGGCTCTGTCGTGATGATTACACCGTAATGGGCGTGTTTGCCAATACGGCTGATATCACCAATGTGATGAAAGCCAAGGGCGTCGAAATCGACAATCCCGATTTAACTGGCATGCTCTTTGATACGGTTGTTCCTGCTGGTGGAGAACCGGCAGAAAAAGCAACCCTCTTCTACTTTGATTTTAACAAAGGGGATTGGACCTATGACGCTGAAAGCGGCAAGTATTTGCGTTGGATTGAGAATGCCTATAACTATAACGAAATGATCCCGCTTGTGGACCGCCTGACCAATGAGCAACTGGCTTTTTCCAATGTTATTATGGCTTACGCCAATTACACCGAATACACCAGCGTACTGCATGCCATTGGCATATGGGATAACACCGAGGGCAATAATGCTATTCTCTTCCGTGATGGACAAGCTTACCCAATTATTTGGAAGACAGCAGACCCGGACAAGCCGATGGTATTTTTAGATGCCGAGGGCAACCCCTTCCCGCTCAAACCTGGCAACACTTGGATCAACCTTATCGGCAACAGTTCCACACTGGTGAAGGCGGACGGAACCTGGAAATTCACCTTTAGTATGCCATAGCCTTGTGAAAACCCTGATCATCTCCGATATTCACGCTAACGCTACAGCTTTGCAGGCGGTTTTGGAGGATGCCGGAGCCATAGATCGCGTCTGGTGCTTAGGGGATGTGGTGGGGTATGGACCCGAGCCCAACGAATGTGTACAAATCCTTAAAACACTGCCTAATCTGACTTGCTTGCTGGGCAATCATGATGCTGCCGTGATGGGATTTATTGACCTATGGACTTTTAATGACGAAGCCCGCAGAGCGCTTGAAGTGCAGATGCACCTGCTCAGCGAGGAATCGCGCCAGTTCCTTGAGCTTCTGCAGCCAAAAGATGTCCAAGACGGAGTAACCCTCGCGCATGGCAGCCCACGCGATCCCATTTGGGAGTATGTGATGAGCGCTAAAGTGGCGGAGCGTAATTTTTCTGCTTTTGAGACCCAAATCTGCCTGATTGGGCATTCCCACATTCCGGTGATCTTTGTGGAAAATGGGCGTAGATCCCTGCAAATTTTGATGCCTTCATCTGGTGATATGTGGCGTTCGGAGCAGCGCTTTATCCTCAACCCCGGCTCCGTTGGGCAGCCGCGCGATCGCGACCCGCGTGCAGCTTATGTGCTCTGGGATAGCGAAGAAAACACTTGGACATATCACCGAATTGCTTATGATGTTGATCGTGTCCAAAAAGAAATCTTAGCCTTAGGTATTCCTCCAATCCATGCCATGCGCTTAGCATACGGCATGTAAAATGATAGATTGGAACACCGAGAGCCAATTCAGCGTCTAAATAATAGATCTCAAATTCGAAGAGGAGAAAAGGAGAAAATATGAAGAAGAGTTGGAAAATATTAAGCCTGCTGCTTATTTTCCTATTGATGGGTTGTGCAAGCCGCCAGAGCGCCGAAGAGGTTTTCCCTGTTTCGACGGAAGCCCCTCAGACTGGTGTCGATATGGAGGAGAGTAAGTCAGCTGATTTGGGCACAACGTTGGTTTCCAGTGAAGCTCAAGGCGAGACTACAGAACGCTTAGTGGTAAAGCGGGCTGAAATGCGTGTCTCAGTCGCCGATCCAGCCGAGGCGATGCGAACCGTCGTTCAATGGGCTGAAAGTATGCAGGGATATGTGGTTAACTCCAACCAGTGGAATTCCACGAATAATGGTCAGACTTATATCTGTGCTTCAGTGATGGTCCGCGTTCCGGCGGAGCGCCTGGATGAAATGATGCAAAAAGTGCGCGACCTGGCTGCTGACCCTAAAACGGGCGTGCTTTCAGAAACTGTCACCGGTGAGGATGTAACCGCGGAATATGTCGATTCACAGGCACGCTTGCGTAATCTGAAAGCTGCCGAAGCGCAACTGGTTGAGCTCCTAGATCAGGCACCAGACTTGGAATATACGTTGGATATCTTCAGAGAGCTGACCGAGATACGCAGCCAAATTGAGGTACTAGAAGGCCGAATTAAGTATTTGGAAGAATCTGCCGCGCTTTCTGCACTTAGCGTTGAGTTCGTGGCTGAAGCCTCCCTGCAGCCTCTCCAGATTGGACCCTGGAAACCTGCCGGCGTTGCCAAGGAAGCGATACAAACGCTGGTCAAGGTTGCTCAGGATGTCGGTACAGCCCTAATTAAGTTCTTGATTATTTGGGTGCCCTTCCTGCTGCCCATTGGCTTAATCGTTTACTTTGTGCGCAAAGGCGCTAAGAAGCGCAAAGCCGCACGAGAAGCCCAACCAGCACAAGTGCAAATATCTGACACGCCGAAAGATTAAGCACTTCGAACTAGATTAATCAAGAGAGCTGCTCTGCAGTAACGGAGCAGCTCTTAATTTATGCTGTATAGTGTGGTTCCTAGCATTTTATTCATTCTGCCAGGCTTGCAGTAAGGTCTCGAAGGGAATCGGACCAGCACGCAGGAGCGTGGGTTCAGCCCCCGTGCAATCGACAATTGTAGACGCCTGCCCGATCTTGAGCTTGCCGCCATCCAGGATAAGATCCACCCGGCCGGCGAGTTGTGTGTAAACTTCCTGTGCGGTTTGTGGATTGGTTTGATCCGAGAGGTTTGCGCTTGTTACCGCTAAAGGACCTAAGGCTTGCAATAGCTCCAGGGCAAAAGGGTTGTTTGGCATGCGCACGGCTAAACCCGGGTAGGGTGTGAGCTCACTGGGCAGATGAGCTTGCTTAGGCAGCACCAAGGTGAGCGCGCCTGGCCAAAAGCGTTCCATCAGACGGCGGGCTTGTGGAGGGATGTTCTCCACCAACTGGGTTAACTGCTCGAGCGCGCCAATCAGCACCGGAAGCGCCTTGAGCGTGGAGCGGCCCTTGGCTGCATAAATGTCGCGTAGGGCAGCCGGATTGGTGGGGTTACAAGCTAAGCCGTAGAGCGTATCGGTCGGGAAGACGATCAACTTGCCGACTTGCACGTACTCTTGGCTGAGCAGCAAGGCTTTTGGGTCATTAATCGGCAAGATAAGGGTATTTCTAGCGTTCATCTGATGGCTCGCGTTCGATAGTAAGCAGACGCTCTTTGCCGGCTAAGTCTGGCAACAGGGTGATCTTAGCTTGTGGGAAAACCTTATGTGCCAGTGCTAAGGCAGCGCTGCCCGTGGTGGCTTCGATTTCAAAGAGCAGCAGACCAGGCGTGCGGATGTGTGCTGGGGTTAAATCTAAACAGCGCTTGATTAATACCAATCCATCCTGCCCGCCATCCAGCGCCAGAGCGGGTTCATAGGGCAGGCTGTTGACCTCGGCTAACTTGCTGGTAGGAATGTATGGTAGATTTGCACAAATCAAATCAAATTGCCCTAAATCTGGTGAAATCAGATCTGCCTCCTGGAAAGCGATGCGATCATCCACATGATGGAATTGGGCATTGCACTGAGCTATCATGAGCGCCTCGGCAGAAATATCCGTTGCTATAATTTGTAACGCAGGCAAGTTAACCGCTAAGCTCACAGCAATGCAGCCCGAGCCGGTGCCCACATCGAGCGCATTGGTTGCGGTGGGATGCCGACGCAGCCAATAAAGGGCTGTTTCCACGAGCAGCTCCGTTTCTGGTCGGGGGATGAGCACCGCCGGGGAAACCTCAAAGCTGAGCCCGAAGAATTCCTGCTTGCTGGTGAGATAAGGCAAGGGTTCGCCTTGTTTCAGGCGGGCAATTAACGCTGCAAGCTTGGCTTGCTGGGTGGCGGAAAGCTCTGCTTCGGGGTGGGTTAAAATCCAGGTTTGTGGTTTTCCGGTGATGTACGCCAGCAGAACTAAGAGAGTTTGTTGGGGGAATTCAACCTGTTGTCTGATTTCTGGGGAGGTTTGGCGTAAAAAACCCCCCAAGCTAAGCTCAGCTGGCTTCATAGCTTGCCAAACGTTCGGCTTCATCGGCTAATTGCAGCTCGTCAATAAAGGTATCCAGCTCGGTTCCTTCCATCACGCCGGCTAAGTTGTAAGAAGAAAGATTAATGCGGTGATCCGTTACGCGTGATTGCGGGTAGTTATAGGTGCGGATTTTTTCGGCGCGTTCGCCGGAACCAATTTGCGAGCGGCGGGTGGCGTCCAGCTCCGCTTGTCGTTTTCGCTCTTCGATCTCGTAAAGCCGTGCGCGCAAGACGCTCATCGCGCGGGCTTTGTTTTGCAATTGTGAGCGCTCATCCTGGCACGAGACCACAATCCCAGTAGGGATATGTGTGATGCGCACAGCGGTCATATTCTTTTGGACGTTTTGACCGCCAGCGCCAGCAGATTTATAGACATCTACTTGGATATCTGACTCGGGAATGTCGATTTCGACGTCCTCCACCTCGGCTAAGACGGCGACTGTGACGGTGGAAGTGTGAATACGTCCCTGGGACTCAGTCTCGGGTATGCGTTGAACACGATGGACACCTGATTCGAATTTTAGGCGGGAGTATGCTCCTTTGCCCTTGACGGAAATGATAACTTCTTTGTAACCGCCTAAGCCGGTTTCATTGGCGGAAAGGATTTCAGCCTTGTAGTTATGCAGGTCGGCGTAGCGCAGGTACATGCGCAGCAGATCTGCGGCAAACAGGGCGGCTTCCTCGCCGCCAGTGCCGGCACGGATTTCCATGATGACATTACGGTTATCGCGCGGGTCCCGCGGAACCAGTAAGGATTTAAGTTGCCGTTGCAGTTTCTCCAAGCGTTCATCCAGCGCATCCAGCTCAGCCTTAGCTAATTCGCGTAGTTCACCTTCGGCGGTATCGAGCAGCTCTTCGGCTTCATCGTGCTGGGTTTTTGCATTTTTATATTCCCGCGCCAGCGAAACAACGGGTTCAAGCTCAGAACGTTCCTTAGAAAGCTCTGCAGCTAATTGATAATCCGTGCCAGCTTCGGCGAGTTTCTGGTCTAGCTCATCAAAATGCGCTAAGATCGTATCGAGTTTGGTTTCAATAGGTGCTTCCATAATTATCGCGCACAGATTATACCACTGGCAAGCTTTTTACAAATTTTTGGATTATATCGTGTAGGAGCAAAGTGATAATGTCCTAAAGTAGCAAAATAGAAATGTCCTGATTAAGAATCGGAGCTATGAAATCGTTGTTCGATTACTTCGAATTTTCCAAAAATAACAATAAAATCATG
>DNSH01000132.1:13633-13787 GCA_003499715.1 Candidatus Mesolinea sp.
TCCCAGCGGACTAATAATTATAATATTATCCTAATTAACTATCGCTGGGACGGGGAGTTGATGTTTGAAAGAGGGCCGCGCCCTCTTTCAAACTAATTTCCCTTCCCCAGCGGCTGGGCTGAGGCGAAAAAATCCGCTTGCCGCTGGGGAAGGG
>DNSH01000007.1:0-269 GCA_003499715.1 Candidatus Mesolinea sp.
GGGTATAGCCCGTGTAAGCTGTCGATTAATATGATCTCGTTACTCTCCAGCCTCATTGGGGTTGTTTTTTCACTACGTTTGCCAGTTTTAAAGTCGTAATATGGTAACTGAACTTCCTGTCCATTCAGCAAGGCGGTTAAATGCTGATTAATCAGGGGTAAATCGAGCGCTTGCGGGGTTTCAAAGTCATAATCCCCAAATTCGTCCTTGGGGTGCATCTCCAAATCATGGAAGTAATTATCCACGTTCAAGGTGACCAAGCGCAAGCC
>DNSH01000007.1:439-5017 GCA_003499715.1 Candidatus Mesolinea sp.
GGCCCAGCAATAAACACCAAACGCACTTCGCCATGCCGCCCAAGGATCATGTTAGCAGCATTCTCAACATCTTCATGGTAAGCTGCCTCCGCTGCGGTGACGATTTCGTTCAGCCTGCCTTGACGAATATGCTCGTTGAGGAGTTTGACCGTGTGCACCTCGTGGCTGCAAGCCCAATCTAAAACGCTCCACAATTTTGCCCATGGGATATTGCTGGAAGGTCTCTGACCAGGCTCAAGGCGCTTTTCACGCTGGCGGGCGCGTTCATCGCGATAAAGGATGTAAGCTTTTGCCACTTTGGCATGCCCATTTTCGATGAGTACTTTCTCGACCAAATCTTGAATCTGCTCAATGTTGGGGCACACGCCTTCAGGCGTTGTTTCTTCAAGCAGCGCCACCACTTGGCGCGAAAGCTCTTCGGCAGTCTGGCGGTCACGCCCACCCACAGCCACAGCTGCACGGTAAATAGCATTAGTGATGCGCTCCGGGGTGAAAGGCACAACCGCCCCGTTGCGCTTAACCACATGCGTAATCTTAGCCAAAGTAACCTCCTACTCTGATTGGTGAGGGGAACGAGCGTTTACCCGAATATTTTATCATGTTGAGCCATTACTATGCGCAGAGACGGCTTTTCAAGAGGCTTAGATTCCGTCTCCCAAACGCTCAGCCGCTCTCAGCCTTAGCGTAACCGTGGTGCCCACGCCTACAATGCTCGCCATACTGATTTGCCCATTCATATTTTCCACCAATCCCTTCGCAATGGAAAGTCCCAAGCCAAAGCCGTTGCTTCTAATACGATCGGCACGGTAAAAGCGCTCAAAGACGTGGGCTAGTTCCTCAGGTGCTAAACCTTCACCGTGATCGATGACCCGAATCTCTACTTCGTCTTCCATCCGCTGCGCCTCGAGTTGGATATCATGTTGGGAATGCTTGATAGCGTTATCCACCAAGATAAGCATTACTTGCTTCAGTGCATCTCGCGTTGCCATCACGCTCAAATCATCAGGGACGTCAAGGCTAATTTGTCGGTCTTCGCTCAGCAGCTTTGCTTGCCGCACGACGTCTTGGAGCAGTATTTTGAGGTCTACCGGTTCCAAGAGCATGTTTTTCGCTGAATCCGCCCGAGCCTGCTCTAAAAGTTCATTGACCAAACGGATCATGCGATCTGTTTCATCGGTCATATCGTTGAGGATGTCAGCGGCTTCATCTTCCGGAATAGGCGGCTCATGCCGCAACAAGCCCAAGTTACCTCGCAAGGTAGTAAGCGGGGTGCGCAATTCGTGGGAAACGTCCGCAAGAAAATCGCGCTGCATTTCCAATGAGCCAGAGACTTTTTGGTAGGCTTCTTCTAACTGCTCAAGCATGGTATTAAAAGTTTTCGCCAACTGCCCGACTTCGTCGTTGGGACCATGATAGTCCACCCGTCGGGAAAAGTCTTGCTCATTCCCGATTTGCTGGGCTGTTTGGGTAATGCGTTTGATTGGGCGCAGCACATAACCAGAGAGTACCCAGCCAATGATAGAAGCAGCACCAAGAACGATCAGATCCGCAGTAATTAGGGTATTGCGCAAGGCATGCAAGCTTTGGTCACGCTCGGTGAGCGGCCGTGCTACCTGCAAAATCAAATAAAGCTGGTTATCCACAATGATGGGTCGGTTGAGCACGAGCAAATTCAGACCGACGTTAGCTGTCTCCCACCAAGCATTGCCACTCTTTAGTTGCTCCATACCCTCTTTGCTGATGGGTAAGCCTTCGTCAGCTAATCCAAAAGGTGCGGCAACCAGATTGCCAGATGCATCCAGCACGCGCACAATCTCCCGCTCTCTCAAGCTCTTGATTTCCAAGGTATTCGAAAGATACTCAAATAAGCGAGGATTGCTTTCATTCAGATTAGGTCCGAGCGAAGGCGGGAAAAGCAGCACAAGCGGAATAAGGTTAATCGCCACCTCATCGCTGCTCTTCGTCAGAGCACTTTTCAGCGTCTGGAGGGTATTAATTGCTTGGATATTATAGAGCGCCACGCTAAAGACAGTTAGCGTTACCAATAAAATGAGGTTGTAAACTAAAGTAAAGCGCACGCGGATAGACATCATTCCTCGCGCAGCATATAGCCAATCCCACGCACCGTTTGAATCAGGCGAGGTTCGTTCTCTGCCTCTAACTTTTTGCGCAAGTAGCTAATATAAATCTCCAAAACGTTGCTGTCTCCACCAAAGTCATAACCCCACACATCCATGAGGATCTGATTACGCTCGAGCACCTGCCGTGGGTGGCGTAGAAAGTAATAAAGCAAGTTAAACTCTGTAACAGTCAGTGAAAGCTTACGTTCACCGCGCCAGGCTTCATGCTGCTTCGGATCCAAGCGCACATCATTATATTGCACCTCTTGATCATCGGCTTTAGGTTCCACACGGCGCAAAAGAGCATGCACACGTGCCACCAGCTCCGCCGGCGCAAAGGGCTTGACCAAGTAGTCATCAGCGCCAGACTCCAGCCCAAACACGCGGTTTTCAACTGCATCCCGCGCAGTGAGCATCAGAATGGGCATGCGGTTATTAGCGTCCCGCAAATGTTGAATAAGCTCCAAGCCGTCCATTTCCGGCATCATCCAATCGACGATGAGCAAATCTGGGACTTCTTGCTGCACCACCTCGAGAGCTTCACGGCCATTTGTTGCCGTCAATACATCTAAGTTCTCAAATACCAGTGTGCGCTTAAGCATCTTTAGCAGTTTAATATCGTCATCAACAACCAAGACCTTCGGCATTTTCTTCTTCCTCAATATGACAATCTATTGATGTGAATATTTATATATCACACTATAACCCTAATCGCTGTGAAAAGCCTGAGAGGAAGCGCTTCACAGGTACTTCTAAGGATTCATTAAGGATTTACACAGCTTTTAGCGTTATACTATGTTCAATCTGCTCGAGGTAAGCCATTGAAACGCAACATAACCTGCTTCAAGCACCACCTGCAGATTGACGATGTGATGCAGAATTGGCAACACTAGTACACAATTTTTTGTCTTTCTCCTCCAAATATAAGCAGCGGCCAGCGACAGACCGCTGCTTATATTTTAACAAAGTTTTTCCAAGCATGAGCGATGCTATAATTAGCGCAATGGAAGAGGAGAACAAAACCAGACCCCTGATTTACGCCCACAGGGGTGCGAGTGCCTTAGCACCCGAAAACACGCTGGCAGCCTTTTTATTAGCTCAGCGCCTTGGCGCCGACGGCATCGAGCTAGACGTGATGCTCACCGCCGATAAGCAGCTCATTGTAATACACGATGACACTGTGGACCGCACCACAAATGGTCATGGCAAGGTGGCAGAAATGCCCTTAGCGGCTCTGCGCGAGCTGGACGCCGGCAGTTACTTTGGCGAAGCGTTCCGCGGTGAAAAGTTACCGACCTTGGCAGAGGTTTATGAAGCCTTAGGCGGCAAACTGCATATCAACGTCGAGCTCAAAAACTATGCCCACCCACTGGACGCACTAACCTCGCACGTTATCCGCCTGACGGAAAAATTCCATTTAGAAGACTCAGTGCTGCTTTCTTCTTTTAACCCGCTCAACCTAAGCCGAGCGCACCTACAAAACCCGCAAATCAAGCTTGGTCTGCTCATTAACCCGGGCAACCGCCGCATGCAAGGCAGGTTGGGCAGAATTTTTCCTTATGATGCTTTACATCCATACTATACAGACGTTAATGCAGAGATGGTTGCACGGCTGCACGCCAGTCACAAACAAGTGAACACCTATACCGTCGACGCGCCTGAAGATCTCCTGCGCATGCGTGCATACGGCGTGGATGGCGTTTTTTGCAACAACCCAGCAGAAGCTCTTGCGGTCTTCGAGGGAGAAACGTGAAACAGTTTAAAGTTTCTCTCCGCTTGGTCCTCGCGTTTATGTTACTCATTTTCGCCTTGCCGGCAGGTGCGCGGGCAAGTGCCCCTGCGCAAGCTGACCAAGCTGAAGGACTTCTTGCCCAAATGACCCCAGCAGAAAAAGTGGGGCAGCTTTTCTTGGTTACTTTCAAGGGAACAGATATCGATCCAGATTCAGAGCTCTATGACCTTATCACGAATTGGCATGTCGGTGGGTTTGTGCTGCGTGCTGATCAGGATAACTTTGTAGATGTGGACACTGCACAAGCCGCCCAAAGCCTGATCACCTCCATGCAAAACACAGCTTGGGAAAAGACACAGCCTTTGCCAGATACCACGCCGCCCCAGCCTACTCCCGTTTATATACCGCTTTATATCGGCATTGAGCAGGGTGGCAGCGGAAACGATCAAATCCTGAGCGGGCTCACACCTTTGCCCAACCAAATGAGCTTGGGCGCCACTTGGTCACCAGAGTTAGCTGAGGAGGTCGGGCAAGTGATGGGGAGCGAGTTGGCTGCTTTGGGCTTCAACCTCTATCTCGGTCCCACATTAGACGTCGCTGATACTGCAAATTTAGAGGCTGCGCGTTACGCAGGCCCATCGCTTTTTGGGGGTGATCAATATTGGGTAGGGGAATTGGGGCAAGCTTATGTGGCTGGCTTACACAGCGGCAGCCAAGGCAGGCTTA
>DNSH01000121.1 GCA_003499715.1 Candidatus Mesolinea sp.
GTTAGATGATAGATTCCTCTTAGAATTATCAGCTAATTCGCAAAAATTGATATCCAATCCAGAACTTTTATATCCACGATGGGTTGCTGAACAAATGATACGGGCATGGTGGTGCAGTTCAATTGCATGTCCCCAAGTTCAGGCTAATGTTTTTGATACATGGTATTATGAGAAAGATTGGGTGGAAAATCAAGCTGTTCTTAACGCATTACTTACTTATAGCTCCCTGCAGCTATCAGAGCCATTGACAGGCCAAGATTTTATAGATGAAGAAATCACTGAGCGCGAAAGTATGGTTAATGATCCCAAATATATCGAGAGAGCCATGTTTATTAAACTGCCTATGATTGATTCACTCACTGTAGACAGTCTAATAATCCGGTTGGATGCACTGTGGCAGCAGGTTGGCCCAGCAGAATTCTGGCAATTGGTTCGCGATTACCGGAACACTTATGGAATTTCATCGCCTTCGGAAGATGAATTTTCCCGGTTTGTTGAGCAGGTAACAGGCATGAATTTTGAATGATGGAGGTCATGAATGAACTCGGCATCGCCGGATGTTCAGTTCTCTGCAAAGATTATGATGAATAGACCTGCAGTCTCGCTCAGGGATAGACTAAAGTTCTTGTGGATTGAATTCAAAATTTCTTCTCCTTCAGCAATTTGGCTTCTACCTTTATTGACAGCAGGAGGGATGTTATTACTGTTGTCGGATAACATTTCTACTGAGCCAGCAGAAAAGCTGTTCCAGATTTCCATCGTGATCGAAATTATTTTTCCTTTGGTAATTATGTTTGTAGCGAATGGATTGATATTGCGAGAGCAAGAAGAAAATCAACTTGATCTTTTAGGCACGCGCTCATCCTTAGCAGTCCTTTATATGCGTCGTCTAGTAGTGTTATTGATAGTTGGGACAGTATGGCTATGCATTTTATTGCTCATCTACCACTTTTTTTACCTTCCTTTATCCTTAGGAATGATGATTTTAACTTCCTTATCTACAACCTTAGCCCTTGTTGGTATTTCTAATTTTGTAAGTCTTTTGTTGAAAGAGATAAATGCAGGCTATCTTATTGGAACTTTATGGTGGGCATTCTGTTTAATAAGTCACAGGAACGCATACGTTATTTTGGGGCCCAGATTCTATCTTTTTTGCTTATGGTTTAGTTTAAGAGAAGATATAGAGATAGAAAATTTTATATTGAATAAATTGGCATTGGGTGGTATTGGCCTGGTTTTTATTGTGGTGAGCGTTCTTTTGCTGCGATCTAGGGAACGTTATTTCTTGTGATAAACAGAGCTTACCAATGGCCCCAGAAAAGACGCCAATGGACTACAACGTACTTGGCGAATGCAGAAATTTGTGGAGATGAACATTCAAGCCCTGCGCCGAGGTGCAGAATACCGCGCAACATAATTCATGATTTCTTGAAACGATCACATAAACTGCCTGGCTTCATCCAGGCAGTTTTTAGTTTATTAAGTTGGAAGTAAGTTATTGGTTACGTTATGCCTCAAAACAAAATCTAACTATAGTGGTCATTGTTACCTCAAAATGGATTTAACCGATCAATTTTTAAGATTTAGGCTCGTGCAGATTGAATCGATTTCCACACTTGACCGGGTCGAGAGAATAATAAATGCTCATCAGTTTCTCTTTCACTGCCGGATTGACTTGCTCAGAGTCTAACACCCGTTGATATGGGGTTTTGGCACGGCGCATTGCATCACAAATGCAATGCGATGTCTCAAGTATTTATTCCATTAAAGATATTATCATTGCTCTATGTGAGCATCGATCTACTTTAGAGCTTTCGGGAATCGATTATTTGCGGGGATTTATCCACAAGTTCCTTTTGGCTCACGAAGCAATCCCCATGCTGAGGGAGCGGGTAATAAGGCTTTTTCACTTCCCATAACTTTGAAACCTAAGGAACCATAAAATCCGAGGTTATCTGAGTTGTAGGTCTCCAAATAACAGGGCATCTTTAGCTCATCAGCCAGTGAGAGACCGGCTTGAACCAGCGCCCGGCCAAGGCCTTTACCCTGTTGCGATGGTTCTACTCCAACGACTTGTAAGTAGTAGTGGGGAGTGGATATCACCTGTTTATGCAGATGATTGGAAACTTGTGCTAATGTGGTGCTACGTTTAAACTCCAAACGCGACACTTTGAATGGAAAAATAAATAAACCCGTCTGGAATATGCCGATGGGCAACAATTCAGTGTGATCTGGCCCTAACCATATAGATACACCCTGAAAATTTGCATCAGTAAAGATAAGCCCATAGCGAGCGGCATAGGCAAGCAATTTACGCGAAAGCCAGGGCAGCAAGCGCGCCCGCCTCTCCGCATCCGGAAACACAAAGTTGTAAAAAGGATCCGTCATAAAAGCAGAAGATAAGATCTCTGCGCAATGTGTTATCTCGAGGCGGTTACCTTGAATTTTCTTAATTCGGTTGTTCATCTTCTTAAGTGGAATTGTTAAACAACGCCCTCTATTTGTCAATAGTTTACACCTGAAAGTTTATTGATCCTCTACTATAATCTAACCTTGGAAAGGAGTTGAGTTATGGAATATCGACATTTAGGAAAAGCAGGTATTAAGGTTTCAGAGCTTTCGATTGGCTCTTGGGTTACCTATGGCAAACAGGTTGATGTTGCCTCTGCTAAAGAAATCTTAACAGCAGCCTGGGAAGCCGGCGTGAATTTCTTTGATAACGCTGAGGCTTATGCCCGCGGTGAATCAGAGCGCATTATGGGAAAAGCGCTCAAGGAACTCGGCTGGCCACGCGAGCAATACTTGGTCTCTACCAAAATCTTCTGGGGTGGTTCTGGCCCTGATGATACAGGCTTGAACTACAAGCACCTCATCGAAGGGGTTAATAATTCCCTTAAACGCTTCGGTTTGGATTACGTTGATTTTGTGTTTGCCCACCGCCCAGACCCAGATACCCCTATGGAAGAGGTGGTATGGGGTTTCAATCAAATTATCCAGCAGGGCAAAGCCTTTTATTGGGGCACCTCAGAGTGGTCTGCCGCAGAAATTATGTTAGCGTATCAGGTGGCACGGGAAAATCATTTGCGTCCGCCTTCTATGGAGCAGCCCCAATACAACTTGCTGCACCGTCGGCGTTTTGAAGAAGAATATGCCATTCTCTTTAAAGAACTAGGTTATGGCACCACGGTTTGGAGCCCGCTGGCTGGCGGTTTACTCACCGGTAAATATAACGATGGCAAAATCCCGGAAGGCAGCCGTGCCACATTGCCTGGCTTTGAGTGGGTGAAAACGGAAGTGTTGAACCCTGAGAAGCTCAAAGTAACCCGCAAGTTAGCCGAGATTGCCGCGGACTTAGGTGTGAGTATGGCACAAATTTCTTTGGCTTGGATCCTCAAAAACCCGAACGTTTCTACGGTGATTACCGGCGCCAGCCGGGTGGAGCAGGTGCGGGAGAACATGAAAGCCATTGATGTGGTGCATAAACTGGATGCAGAAGTGATGGCACGTATCGAAGCTGCTTTAGCGGACTATCACGAAGAGTGTTAAGCGGATTGAATTAACCAAAAAAGCGCGGATCACCCGCGCTTTTTTAATCCATCTTTTCCGGGTTTGTTTTTGACTTGGCTTTTTCTTTCAGCGCTTTGGCTTGAGCCTCGCGCCAACGTCGGACGCGCTCAGCCACTTGAGCTTCATAACCTTGCTCGCCAGGGTGATAAAACTGGGTGCCAACCACGTCATCGGGCAGGTATTGCTGCGGCGTCCAATGCTCCAGGTGGCTGTGCGGATAGTCATAGCCGGCGCCATGCCCAAAACCCTTAGCATCCCGGCTGGGGTCCATCAGATGCAGCGGTACCGGTCCAGCGCCTTCGGTTTCGATTTTTTCTTGCGCAGCAAAATAGGCACTAGCGGAGTTGGATTTGGGTGCGGTGGCAAGGTAAAGCGTCGCTTCGACGATAGGGTAAATCCCCTCGGGCATGCCGATGTATTCAAACGCCTGCGCGGCAGCATTGGCAACGACCAAGCCTTGCGGGTCAGCTAAGCCAATATCCTCCCCAGCTAAGATGATCAGCCGTCGCAGGATGAAGCGCGGATCCTCGCCCGCCGTGAGCATCTTAGCCAGCCAATATAGGGCTGCATCGGGGTCGGAACCGCGTACGGACTTGATGAAGGCAGAGATGGTATCATAATGGGCATCCTCGTTTTTGTCGTAACGCAAGACGCGCTTCTGAATAGACTCGGCAGCAATCTCTAGGGTGATGTGGATCTGACCATCCTGAGGTGGTGTGGTTTCTACGGCGAGTTCGAGGGCGTTAAGGGCGCTGCGCGCGTCCCCGCCTGCCATAAAGGCTAAATGCTGCAATGCATCTGCGTCGATAAGCACGTTGCGCTTGCCATATCCGCGCTCCGGGTTCGCTAAGGCGCGCTGGAGCAGGGTGAGGATGTTCTCTTCTGAGAGCGGCTTTAGCTCGAAGATACGCGAGCGGCTGACTAACGCTTGGATCACATCGAAATAAGGGTTTTGCGTGGTAGCGCCAATGAGCGTTAGCAGACCGTTTTCCACATGGGGCAAGAGGGCGTCTTGCTGAGCTTTATTCCAGCGGTGCACCTCATCGATAAAAAGGATTGTACGGCGTCGGTAAAGGCGGCGCCGTTCGATGGCGTCTTTGATAATTTCACGCAAGTCCGGGATGCCAGCCAGTACCGCGCTCAGGCTCACAAATTCCGCCTTTGTCTGGGTGGCAATCACGCGCGCGATGGTGGTTTTGCCCGTGCCAGGCGGACCATAGAAGATAATGGAGGAGAATAAGCGATCTGCTTCGATGGCGCGGCGCAGCAAGGTGCCAGGTCCTAAGATATGCTCTTGCCCGACGATTTCATCGAGTGTAGTGGGGCGTATGCGGGCAGCGAGCGGTGCTTCAGCACTCAACTGCTCCTGCAGGGAATGGTCAAACAGGTCCATGCGTTGATTCTATCATGCAGGCACTTGAGTAAATAAACTCTTTCTATTAAAGAGCCGCTCGGGGTGAGCGGCTTTTGTGATAGTTTCCGATTAGTGAGTGCCTTAGTAGCCTTTGCTCGTATCAACGATGTTGTAGAGCGGCTCGCCGGCTTGGTAACGCTGTAGGTTTTGCACGAAGAGCTCAACAACCGCGTCCATCAGCTTGGGGCTGATGCCCGAAACATGCGGCGTGATGATCACATTGGGCAGGCTCCACAAGGGGCTTTCTGGCGGCAGCGGCTCCTGCTCGAAGACGTCCAAAACCGCTCCGCCAATCCGTCCAGATTTCAATGCCGACACGAGAGCAACCTCATCTACCAACCCGCCACGGGCAATATTAACAAAGCCGGCTCCTGGTTTCATTGCCTCGAACATCTTGTCATCGAAAAGGTGATAAGTCTCCTTGGTGAGCGGTAAGGTGAGCACCACGAAATCGCATTCTTTCAGCATGCCCGGAAGCCCCTCGATGGGGTAGAGCCGTCTAAAGTAATTACCTTTCGGGTCGCCCAAGCCTTGTGCGTTATAGCTGCTATCTTCAGGCTGCATCACGTTGCGTTTAGCAGCCAGCACGGTGGCGCCAAAGGAGTAGAGCAGGCGCGCTATTTCGCGGCCGATCGAGCCATAACCAACAATGCCTACGGTACTTTCGCGAAGTTCCTGAGGCATCAGCACATCACTGGAGTTTGGCAGCCACTTTTTCTCACGCTGGGCTTGGATAGTTTTGGGCAGTTTATGGGAAAGCGCCAGTAGCGCCATCAATGCATATTCGCCTAATTGGCTCACCCTCACCCCACTGGCAGAAGTGAGCAGCACACCTGGCGCGGAGCTAATGGGATATTCCAGCGCGTGCTCCACACCGGCAAAGGAAACCTGAATCCATTTAAGCGCTGGGGCTTGTTCTCGGGTGGGTAAATTGCGCCCACTGGTGAGCAGTACCTCTGCTTTTTCCCAGACCTCCTTGGGTAAGTTTGCAGCTTCTTTAGCGCTCACTACGGTCAAATGGATATTTTTAACTTGACTTTTAATGTATTCCAGCTGAGCTTCGCTCAGATCGATCGTGCTCAGCACTTCCAAGGGTTTATTCTCACTCATCTATATGTAAATCCTCTGAGGGTCTAATTCCTCTCTCAAAATCCTTAGTTCTTCTTGAGTCGGGGCTGGAGTCACTTCCACGTGAGGGGCTTGTTTGAGCTGCCAGCCGGTGTTAGCTTGTACTTCTTCAAAGGTGCAGCCGGGGTGCAGCGCAGCTAAGATCAATTCTCCTTGCTCATTTGGTTTGAGAATGCACAGGTTGGTGACCACAGCTTGTGGACCAGCGCCGCGCACGCCCGTTTTAGCGCGGGCATCACCGCCTTCTAAAAATCCAATCGAAGTATGAAAGTCAACCCGAGCTGGGAAACGCCGCTTTTGGTGCGGGGTGATGATGTAACAACGGTTTGCCCAGGCTGCGATCTCCATCGACCCGCCGGAGCCTGGCAGGCGCACCTTGGGGTGGAAGTAATCACCAATCACAGTAGCATTAATATTGCCAAATTGATCAATCTGCGCGCCGCCTAAGAAGCCGACGTCAATATTGCCGCGCTGCAGATAGAATGAAAAGATTTCGAACATCGAGC